>JBJKPE010000232.1:0-8416 GCA_046706685.1 Thermodesulfovibrionales bacterium
AGGCTTATCGAGGACCTGTTGTCCCTTTCGAGGATCTCACGGCAGGAGATCGAACGGACCAAACTGGATCTGAGTAAAATAGCTTCTCGTATTGTTTCCGACCTCCGCGCAACAGATCCTTCAAGGACCGTGGAGGTCAATATAGCTGAAGGCCTCAGCGCATATGGCGACCAGAGTCTGATGACCATAATGCTGACGAACCTCCTGGGAAATGCATGGAAGTTTACATCAAAAACGAAGAGAGCCCGCATCGAGTTCGGAACACTTCTGCAAGACGGAAAAAGCATTTATTACATCAGGGACAACGGCGCGGGGTTTGAGGAGCAATATGGGGAAAAGATGTTCCTGCCATTCCATCGGCTGCACTCCGAGAAGGAATTTGAGGGCACAGGAATAGGCCTTGCCATTGTGCAGCGCGTCATCCATCGCCAGGGCGGCGATATCTGGGCAGAAGGAAAAACCGGGCAAGGGGCAACGGTCTATTTTACATTCAGTAATCATGAAAAGGGCGATTGAACGAACAATGCCCATCAACGATGGCGAGGAGAAGTTATTTGCTTTTCATTCGTGGGAAGTTGGATAATTTGGATGACCATGAAGATATTAATCGTTGATGATGACGAAAATAACCTCCTGTTGACTAGTTTAGAACTTAGAGACGAGCTCTGGCACGTGATCACGGCCACCAATGGGCAGGAAGCCATGGAATTGTTTGAAAGTGAAAAACCTGATGTTGTGATAGTCGATGTCAAGATGCCCGACATCGATGGGATAACGCTGCTAAAGAAAATGAAGGAAGGACGGCCGGAAATACCTGCAGCGATCTTTACCGGCTACGACCAAAGAGCTTTGACTTTACCGGATGAAGCAGACGCTTTTGTGGTTAAGTCATCTTCTTACAAAGCATTAAAAGAATTTATCAGAAGATATGCTCCAAAAGAATAGACTGGAACGCACTCCGGATCATGATTGACATAGTTCCCTGCCAGCCCGGTTATACTTTCCCGTAATCGCACATCAGGATCATAAGAAAAGTTTACCACTTCTTAAGAATAACCCGCCCCGTCTATTTGAGACTAACCCATTACTCTTTTTTCTTGACCAACCTGTAGACAAGGCAGACAATCGCAACCAGGATAATAGCGGGCAGCAGTAAGGATGAAAAGGGCATTAAAGGGAAAAACAACATAAAAAACACGACAAAGATTATCGTCAGCACCACAGCCAGGATGAAGACCGAGGGAATTAATATCACCAGCGCCACAGCCAGGATAACCAAAGCCAGATATGTAGCTACATACCTGCCCATGCCGGTGATCTGTTTGCCATTTACGGTTATTGTTGTGCCTGAAAAAAAGTTTATTACGGCAGCCAGCAGTAATATGCCCAGCACAACAAAAAGTATCTTCTTCTTCATTCTTTCCCGATCCCCGGCCTTTGCCGCACCCAGGTAAGATCGTATAAAGGTCTTCCCTCTTGTCTGTTCCGTTCTTCGCCATTCTCGTACGACTTAAGCAACTCAACTATCTTATGTTTCACCCGATTGTTCCACTTCCCGGGGACAGGGAAGTCCTTATTGGGCTTTCTCAGTTCTTTGTAAAAAAGATGATAAAACTGCCGCAGGGTATTGTATATGAATGAGGTTTTAGTCTCGGTTTCCATGCCTTATTATAGCCGACCCGGCCCGTGTGTTGATAAGTTATGCAGGCCTTGATAGAGCTAATAAAACGCCGGTGTGACCTGCTGAATCCGTGGGGTGTGTCCGATCTTGATCGGCGGGGTTTTTAACGTCAGCCGCCTCAAAGTCCAAAGCTATAGATTGACATCTCTGGAGGATCTGATAGATTGGTTTTAAGAGACCCGCCGGCAGCTTTATGACAAAGGAGGTTTTTATATGATACGCTTAGTGAAGATGTGTTTCTGTATTATCGTGGTGTTGGCGACTGGGTTATTCCCATACACCACCTTTGCAGGTTCCACGGTCTTTAAAGTGGATCACGACCTTTATCCTTACTATCCGTCTCTTATCAAGTGGAACAAGTCCAACGCGCAATTCACCTCACCCGAGGTCTGTAAAGGCTGTCACCCGGACAAATATGAAGAATGGACGGGTTCGGTGCATTCCCTGGCCTTTCAGGACCCCATCTATCAGGGCGAGTTAAACAGGGCGGTCAAGGCGGTGGGCGAGGATATCGCGCGCCAGTGCGAAGGATGCCATTCTCCTGCGGGGGTGGTTACGGGCGAGATCAAGAAGCCCGGCCTGGCTGGCCTGAGTCCTATGGCAGGCGCCGGGGTGTCCTGCGATATCTGTCATTCCATCAGCGGTACGACCCATTGGGAGACTCCATCCCACGAGCCGGAAAATGGCTCCTTTATCCTCACGCCGGGAGTAGAAACCAAAGACGGACTGGAGTTGATAAAAAGGGGTCCCTTCAAACCTTCCGACAATTGCGGCATGGGGTTCCACAAGTGTGTGGAGTCCCCGCTTCACCTGCAGGCCGAACTCTGTGCCGGCTGTCATGATGTCTATCACTACGACGCCCACTTCCCGCTCGAATCGACCTACCTTGAATGGAAGCACGGCCCCTATGCCCAGAGGGATATTGTCTGTCAGGACTGTCATATGGTTGACCTCCCTACCTTCATGCGCGCTGCGGACGAGTTCCGGAAGCCGGACCGCAAGGAATACCGCCATTTCTTTAACGGCGCCAATTATCTCTTATACTACCTGGCCGAAGTCGCCGCCAGGAAGGCCGGCGACGAAAAAAAGGCGGCCGTCCTGCAGGAAAAATATGAGATGGCCGTAAAGCGCCTGCAGTCGGCGGCCGACGTCGAGGTCTCTCCCGTTTACAGCAATGGCAAACTGGAGGAAGTGAAGGTCAGGGTAAAAAACGTACGCGCCGGCCACAACCTCCCTACTTCTCTCACAAATATCCGTCAGATGTGGCTGGAAGTTACGGCGAAAGATGAAAAAGGGAATGTTTTGATGACCAGCGGCACGCTGGATTTACAGGGGGAGCTTCCGGAAAATACACGCATATTCAACTCCGACGGCATGGGCGATAACTTTCATTTCGCCGCGGACCCGTGGGTGATCACCGCCTTCTCCAGACATGACACCATCCCGCCCCGGGGCTACAAGGACGTCTATTACGGGTTGAACGTTCCACCGGGGGTTAAGAGGATCACCATGGAAGCCAAACTCCGCTATCGTCAGGCCGATCAGCATATTGCTGAAGCCCTGCTCACCTCCGAGCCGGCAAGCGTCGACCTGAAAGAAATCTATGGCATTACAAAGGTTCCTGCACTGCCGGTCGTCGATATGGTCGTCAGGCAGGTTTCTTTCAGTGCCGTCAAATAGAAGGTCACTTTATCCACGCACTAAATAGCGGTCCCGGGTTGTTCATTCCCGGGACCGTCGCCCTCACAGCGGATCGCTCCTGTCATTGTCCCTGGTACGATGGAAATCGTTGGACTGAAGCGCAATCCCGGGGGGCGGAAAGGCCTTCAATCTGAAGCATCCTGCCGACACCAGCGCGTCAAACGTTCAGACTCCTTAAGCGAGCGGGACAGACAATCCTCTATTGCGATACCTGAGAAATAGTTTCCGGTCAGCAGGAGCCGCGTTCCGGCGAGAAGCCCGTCTATCTCCTTTATCAGATGCTTGTGCCCCGGACGCAAGGACGGCACAACATGCTCAGCTGTTATGATCTGTTCAAAGTCCCTTGTGCCCAGCACGGAGGCCATGCGGTCAAGCCTCGCCTCATGACTGGTTGCTCCAGGCCTGAAGTGAAATGCAAAGGCCCTGTAGTGGTCATCCGGGAAGGTATCTCTCGATACAAAGGAATAGAAGATGTCATCGGAGGCGGCAAGGGCCGCTATCGGCGGAATCTTCAGGGCACCCTTCTTTACGATGACGCCCACCGTCTCGACTTTCACCGCTCTTATTGCAGATAGTCTTTCCGAAAGAGCGGGGAACGATTCTTGAAGGATTGCCGCGGCCGCCTCCGAAGGCGTGGCCAGTGCAACCCCGCTGCTTTCGAAGCTGCTGCCGTCGCCGGTCGACACGGTAAAGACACCCGGCCTATACTTAACCTCTTTAACTTCCTTGTCATTGACTATCCTGATTGCCGGTTCTGCTGCGACGGCCTCGGTGATGGTCTGAATTCCTCCGGGAAGAGTGAACTTTCTCATTATATCCTTGCGGCGCGGCCGTTTCTTGAAAAGCATATCGGCAGGGAATTCGTTTGACCGCTGACAAATCACGGCACTGAATAACGGTCCTGCGACGCGCTCGAAATTCCTTTTACCGACGATCTTGGAATAATAGGACTCAACCGTCTCACCCTCCATCGGCGTATTAAAGAATCTGGGAAGCGAAACGAGAAGTTCGGGAAAGTTGAGCTGCGAGGCCAGAGTTCTTATTTCACCCTTTGAGAAAAGTCTGTATCCTGCGCTCCCCGGTCTCGCGATTTTATTGAGAAGACCTGTCTCGTCAAGAAGGTCAATCAGGTTTCCATAGGAGTTGTAACAGGTATGCGCGCCAAGCTCAAACCAGAAGTGGTCCGCCCGGTGAGTGTGAAAAGTGCCCCCTGAACGGCTGTTTCTTTCGATAACGAGAGGCTTCAGCCCGCCTCTTGCGCAGTAGTGGGCAAGCGAAAGGCCGCTGATTCCACTGCCTGCGACGATGATGCCGTGCTCGGGTATCTGCAAAAAGGTTCCCTCAGCAAGAATTTTACGATGTGCCTTTTCTTGAAGCTGTCACATCTTTTTCCAGTTCCAGTGTATCATCTTTTCGAAGTACTTTCACAAAGACCCTTTTATCGAGCAGGCATGCCAAATCGGGGTTCAGCCGTCAGGGCACCCGGTCATCTTGACAACCTGTGCCCCCTGTAATTACAGTAGGGCATGTACAGGGAAGAGATGCCTGTCAGGTTTTCCGCGTCCGGCCGGTGTCTTTCTGGCGGCAGGACGACCACAGTGGGTGGTTGTCTTTTATCGGTTATTCTGGTATTGTTTGCCCTTGCTGCTGCGGCGAATGCCGCCGAGACGCGGGAGATCGAGCTGACCGATGGCAGTGTGATCACCGGAGAGGTTCTATCCTTGTCCGAGGGTATCTATACGGTCAGATCCGCCACTCTGGGGACGTTGCGGATTGAAGCATCCAATATCCGTGTTATCCGGTTGAAGGGTTCTGCTGATTTGGGTGACGCCGGCGGCCGGGTGAGGCCGCTTGAGGACAAAATGTCTGGTGACAGGGAGATCATGGATGCGATCCGTGCCCTGCAGAACGATCCCGATATACAGAAGATCCTCCAGGACCCCGAGATCATGAAGGCGGTGCAGGCGGGCGATATCGCCGCCCTCATGAGGAATCCCGAGTTCATGAAGCTGCTGAATAAGCGGGCTCTGCAGGATATCAACAAGAAGGTTGCCCGCTAGCCCCTTTCCCGAAATTCTCCATGCAGCAGTTCAGCGCTTTATGCATGCCGCCTTTCTTTCAGGACCTTCGGGGTTCCTGTCTTCGTTAATAACCATTTCTTTTGATGCCGGGATGGTAGAAAATATCTGTATGAAGCTGACGACGAAAAAACAGAAACAGATCATTCATATCCTGGAGCAGCAGCTGATACGGAAAGGTCTGCTTGACGAGGGGGGATACCGCCTCGTGCTCGAGTCGTTGTTCGGCAGGGATTCGAGCCGCGACCTCAGCCATGAAGATGGGTCGGTGCTTATTGATCAGCTCGTCAGGATGGGAGGCGTGATCTCATGGGGCCGCGGGCAGCAGATGCAGGCACACGGGTACGGCGAGGAGAGCAGCATCGACGGACTGAGAAGGGAGGTTATCCGGCTGGCACAGGAGAGGTACGGCGATGACTTCGACAGGCCTTTCAGGGCGCTCTGCAGGAGGTTCAACGTGGACGATTACTCTTTGATGGATGTAAGACACGCAAAGGCGATCAAGGAGACGCTTGAGAGGCTTCAGGAAGAAGGTCCTTACAGGAAAGGCCGAGGCGGCCAGACAGAGGAACTATAAGCAGGCGCCTGACCCCGCCTCAAAAAACAGGGGTCGGCACTTTACCCCAGCCGGTATCTTCCGGCAGTTTCCTTAGATCATGAATGCTCAGATTATGGATGTCTATATCGGCCATAAACTCGGGTGTCCGTGCGGCATTGACCGAAAATACATCGAAGGGCCTGCTGACGGTCACGTTCCCGATTCTCAGAAAAATCAGTCTCCTCTCAACACCCGTCATCATGCTGTGTCCGATATGACCTGTCGAACCGTGCATCGCATGATGCCCTTCTCTTAAGTGACTGAATGGGTGGATTATCCAGTCTGTGAACATTGCAATTATATGGCGGTGTTTGTAAAGTTTCCACTCGCCTCCCGTATCCGCTATCAAACCCTGCATGATATAATCCGGAGGAAGGAAATAAACAAGGTAATGCTCGTGATCTGAAAGCCTTGTTTTCACCTCATCCATCTTCAGTATATCTCCCATCCTGTGTTCCATCTTTTCCAGGTCTTCAGGAAGGACCGCCAGAGCGACTACATTATTACCGGTCCAGAGCGGAAGATGCCTTACGGTGTAGTTTCTGAGAGAGAAGGCGCCGCCGATGATAATGAGGGAAATAGTCAGAAACAGCATTATTTTTCCTGAAACGGATGATGGGGAAAGAAGGTGTTCAAGTTTTTTTGGCAGAAACATTCCGGTATTTTCCATATATTTCGCGTAAGTGGCCGGATGCTGCTTCAGCATTCGCTTCTCTTCGTCTTTTGAGAGGAAATAGTAGATAAGTATCATCGCAAGCCAGAGTACGGCCACCAGGAAACGCGGCCAGAGAATGGAAAGGCCGAGCCCTGTGATGCCCAGCCCCGCATACTGGGGATGCCTGATAAAGGAGTATAGTCCTTTAGAAGCAGCGCCTTTTTTCAACAGCTTGCCGGCATACACCTGTAACGCGCAAAGAAAAAAGACCAAAATGCCGGAAACAAACAGAGCCGAACCCATTATCCGTATAAATATCAAAAAATCGTCGGACGGCAAAACCATGTGAGGAAGGAAAAAGGCGTTCAGCCATCTGGTTGCAGGGTACTTACCTATTTCCAGGAGAAAAGGATTGAATATTGAATAAAAGAAGCCCGCAAAAGGGCTTATCATTATCAGGATTTCAAGAGCTATAATAAAATATAGTGCGATCGCGCTGCTGAATAACGCTTTAGTTTTGTTCATCTGATCCCAGTATACCCTGCCTGAGGTCTGGTTGCCATTCCCGGCCTTCAAAGGATCATGAATTTCAAAAGTCCGTATTGCGGACGGACAGGATTTTTCATCGCGAACACATTACGAACCGGCGCTGTATAATAATGGGTGAATTGTAAGACGACAATTTTGAGGAGATTCGGCTTCCGCTCACACATGCGGATGTCCGGCGAAGGTAAAAACAGCGGAGTACGATATGCTCAGTATCTTCGGCCGTGAGGCCTTCCGCTCACTCTCCCGCAATAAGCTGCGAAGCGGCCTCTCGGTAATCGGCATCACGATCGGCATCGCGGCGGTAGTCTGCGTGGTCGCCATCGGCGCGGCCGGTTCGCGGCGCGCCGAACAGCAGCTCCAGAACCTGGGCGATAACCTCGTATGGATCGAGGCCGGCTCCCGCAATGTAAACGGCGTACGAAGCGGTTCCCATGGCATGACCTCTCTCACAATGGGAGACGCGGAGGCGATCCTTCACGGAGTGCCTTACATCAAGAGTGTCTCTCCCAATGTTGACGGGCATGTGCTTATCGCTTACAGGGATAGAAACTGGACAACACATTACCGCGGCGTTACTCCCGTATTCATCTCCATCAGGCGGTGGCAGATAGCGGAAGGCAACACATTCACCTCCGAGGATGTGAAACATGCGGCCAACGTGTGTCTGATCGGAGAGATCGTGCGTCGGCAGCTGTTCGGGGCGGATGAGGCGGTGGGGCGGGACATCAGGATCAACCGTCAGATATTCCGGGTGGTCGGTGTACTGGCCCCGAAAGGCCAGTCGACAACGGGCTGGGATCAGGACGACACCATCATGATGCCGTATACCACAGTCCAACAAAAGATCAGAGGCACCGGCTTTACATGGCTGGATGACATTATGTGCTCGGCCGTCTCCCGTGAAGCCGTTAACCCGGCCATTGACCGCATCGACGCGTTGCTGCGGGAGAGGCATCACATCCGGCAGGGCCAGGGGGATGATTTCAACATTCGCCATCCCGACGAGGTGATAAAGGCACAGATCGCGGCGAACCGGACCCTCGCTCTTTTTCTCGTCAGCGTGGCCTCTATCTCCCTCCTTGTCGGCGGGATTGGGATCATGAACGTCATGCTTGTATCGGTGACGGAGCGGACGAGGGAAATCGGTGTGCGCC
>JBJKPE010000233.1:0-11626 GCA_046706685.1 Thermodesulfovibrionales bacterium
GTGAAGATTTTTGTATCGTAATAAAGGAATACAGTGTCAGTGTCAGTGATTAGTGCCAGTAAAGAATGAAGCATCTTTTAAAAGCCGGCACTGATGACTGACACTGACACTGTATTATTTGACATGTTACTTTTCCTTCTTTTATCCTATTGGCGGCACGAACCATGAGACTTTTTCCGAGAGAAATAGATTTTTTCGAGATATTCGACAGGGCAGCGCTGAATCTGACCAAGGCCGCCTCCCTTCTCGTTTCGCTTATGGAGAACTTCGATAATATAGAGGAGCGGGTGAAGGAGATGTACGAAGTGGAGCAGGACGGCGATATACTTACCCACGAGATTATGAAGAAGCTGAACAAGACCTTCATAACACCAATCGACAGAGAGGACCTGCACGCCCTGGCTTCGCGCCTTGACGACGTCCTGGACCTGATATGGGGCGCCGTGGACAGGCTGCTGGTGTTCAAGGTAAAGGAATCGACAAAAGAAGCGATATCGATGTCTAAAGACCTTCTGGCTACCGTCGAGGTCATACATAAGGCGATCCACAAGCTGAAGGACAAGAACTATTCTCACGTCCAGGAATACTGCATTGAGATCAACAGGCTCGAAAACAGGGTTGACAGGGATTTCAGGGACGCGCTCGGTCGGCTATTTGACGAGGTCCAGGACCCCGTTCTGATCATAAAATGGAAAGAGATCTACGAACACCTCGAAAACGCGTCTGATAAATGTGAAGACGTCGCCAATGTCCTGGAAGCCATAGTCCTCAAATATGCATAACACCTTTTCCCTGCTCGTCGTCGTAATAGTCCTTTCGATGATCTTTGATTTCATAAACGGTTTTCATGATACCGCAAACGCTATTGCCACGTCGGTTTCCACCAGGGTCCTCTCTCCCAAGGTGGCCGTAGCCATGGCGGCGGTATTGAACATGGTGGGGGCACTCACCGGCACAGCCGTTGCGAAGACGGTCGGGGCAGGACTGGTGGATGCCGCCGTCGTTACCCAGGTTACCGTCATATCAGCACTTCTGGCCGCGATAATATGGGACGTCTTCACCTGGTATTTCGGTCTTCCGACCTCGTCCAGTCACGCCATCCTGTCGGCCCTCGTCGGCGCCGGGGTGGCCACGGCCGGGCCGGGTATCATTATAATGAAAGGAGTTTACAAGATCCTCATCGGTCTGTTTCTTTCCCCCATAGCCGGATTAATCCTGGGTTTTCTTCTGATGCTGCTGCTCTACAGACTGTTCAAACACGTTTCTCACTCGCGTGTAAACAAGACCTTCAACAGGCTCCAGATAGTGTCGGCTGCCTACATGGCGTTCAGCCACGGCAATAACGACGCCCAGAAGACGATGGGGATAGTCACGATGGCGCTTGTTAGCTATTACAAGCTCCCGACTTTTGATGTGCCGTTGTGGGTTATCGTGCTCTGCGCGTCGGCGATGGCCCTTGGCACCGCGCTGGGAGGCTGGAGGATCATCAAGACGCTCGGGGTGCGGCTCGTAAGCCTGAGGCCTATACACGGATTTGCTGCGGAGGCGGCTGCCGGTACTATCATAGAGATCGCCTCCCGGATCGGCCTGCCCCTTTCGACGACCCATGTCATCTCCTCGACGGTAATGGGAGTGGGGGCCTCAAAGAGATTGTCTGCCGTGAGGTGGGGGATAGGCAGCGACATCGTCGTTGCCTGGATCATTACTCTGCCGGCCTGCGCCGCTCTTGCATGGGGCATCTGCAAGGCGGTGATGTTTTTAACCTGAGGAACCTCTCCGGGATAATTTTTGTGACTTCTCAGGATGGTCCCTCTTTCCCCGGACATCGACCGCCCTTCTTCGGCATCCGGATAATACTTTGATTCCGGCCGATTCGGTTATATAATTCTGGTATAGGGAAGAACACCCCAATCTTAACGGGGTTGTAACGTCTTTGTAACACTGTTGTAACAATAGTAGGGTTATCCTTAACCCATATATTAAACCGGCAATCGAATGGTTTAGCCCTGTCATTTTTTGCTCCTCACGGGGAATCTATCCGAAAACAAAGAAGGATCCCTGGCAAGCGAGGATGACGGATCGGGATGTATTGTTGCCGGGTTAAGAATCCATGAACTTGCAGTCATCTATACGGGATTTATGAATGATGCAGGCTGATTGAACCGGGAGTTAAAAAGGAGAAAGCATGAAAACGTTTACGAGAGTGATAATCCTGTGTATCGTGGTACTCTTTTTTTCGACATCCGAGGCGGCGGAAATCATAAATGGTGCGGGCGCCTCATTCCCCGCACCGGTTTATCAGGCGTGGGCATACGACTATAACAGGGCCACCGGCGCGCGTCTGAACTATCAGTCGATCGGCTCCGGCGGAGGAGTGAGACAGATAACGAGCAGGACGGTGGACTTCGGGGCGTCTGATGCGCCGGTGGAACCCCGGACCCTTTCGAAGGAAGGGCTTCTCCAGTTCCCCGCAGTTATCGGAGGAGTGGTGCCTGTTGTCAACATCAGGGGCATCAGGCCCGGAGCGATGAAGCTTGACGCAGGCGCTCTCTGCAGGATATTCCTCGGGGAGATCACCTCCTGGAACGACGCAGAGATAAAGAAGCTCAATCCCGGCCTTGCACTCCCGAGCAGCGGGATAACCGTAGTGCACAGGTCGGACGGCTCAGGCACGACTGCGATCTTTACAAATTATATCAGCGAGACCTGCCCTTCATGGAAGGCCCGGGTCGGGGCAGGCAAGGCCGTAAACTGGCCGGTGGGGATAGGTGGCAAGGGCAATGAGGGGGTTGCAAATTATGTCCGGAGGAGACCCAACTCCATTGGTTATGTGGAATTCGCTTATGCGAAACAGAGCAAACTCGCTTATAGCCTCCTGAAAAACGCTGCGGGGAACTTTGTGGAGCCGACTTTCGAGTCTTTCGAAGATGCGGCGGCATCGGCACACTTCGACCCCAAAAAGGGTTTCTACCTCTGGCTTACTAACGCGCCCGGAAAGAATTCATGGCCGATAGCAGGGGCGACCTTCATACTACTGGCGAAGGAGAAGAAGGAAGCCAACCTGAAGACCGTTAAATTTTTTGACTGGGCATTCAAAAATGGTGATAAGCGGGCGAAGGACCTGGTCTATGTGCCGCTTCCGCAGTCTCTGAAGGACAAGGTCGGGACGTATTGGAAGTCTCACGGCCTGTGACAGATCCGCTCATCAGGTAAGAGCGGGGCGGAAACGTAATCTCGTTCTGAAGGAGTGCATAACCCTTGGCTGCACCGCAGAAAAAAAATATTGCAGATTTGTCTTTCTCGATCGTTACCGCTCTTGCTTCTTTCACGGTTGTTCTGCTGATAGCCGGCATACTCGCGGTGCTTCTGCGCGAGTCGTGGCCGGCGATACAGAGATTCGGCGTTGTCAGGTTTCTCACGTCCACCGATTGGGACCCGGTGAAGAAGTCCTTCGGTGCGGCGACGACGATCTTCGGGACGGTTGTCACCACGGTTATCGCGCTCATGATAGCAATACCTGCTGCGGTGGGGATAGCCATTTTCGTTACGGAGATCGCACCGAATTTCCTGAAAGGGCCCATAGGAGTGGCGATAGAGCTCCTGGCTGCCATACCGAGCATCATATACGGAATGTGGGGCCTGTTTGCCCTCGCGCCGATTATGTCGGAGCACATAGAACCCGCACTGCAGGCGACGGTGGGGAAGCTGCCCTTTGTGGGAGTCCTGTTTCAGGGTACGCCTATGGGGATAGATCTCCTCACCGCGAGCGTGATACTGAGCATTATGATAATCCCTTTCACGGCCAGCATCTCCCGTGATTCATTCCGTCTCACACCTCCTATCGTAAAGGAGTCCGCCTATGCCATAGGCGCCACCAGATGGGAGGTCGTAAAGAACGTTGTTCTTCCCTACTCGAAGCTCGGCGTATTCGGAGGGGTCGTGCTCTCCCTTGGAAGGGCCCTCGGCGAGACCATGGCGGTGGCATTCGTGCTGGGCAACAACCACCAGATCACGTCTTCGCTCTTTGATGCGGCTGCGACTATAACCGTCACGCTGGCCAACGAATTCACGGAGGCTGATACGGACATCTACCTCTCGTCCCTATTCTATCTCGCCCTTGTGCTTTTCGTGCTCAGTTTCATCATTCTGGCAATCGCAAAGATTTTTCTGCTCAAGGCGGAGAAGAGATATTCGAGATGAATTACGAGCTGAGAAGGAAGATCGAGAGTTTTATCGCACTTTCCCTGAGCACGCTGGCGGCCGTCATCGGGCTCTTCTGGCTCGTATTCATCCTCGGGGATGTACTCATCCACGGCATCGGGGCCCTGACCCCCGGGTTGTTCATGCATGACCCGACCCCGCCGGGCATCGAGGGAGGCGGGCTGCGGAACGCCTTCGTCGGACAACTGCTGATCACCGTCTTCGCCACACTTATCGGTATCCCAATTGGCATACTCGGCGGAACCTTCCTTGCGGAATATGCACGCGGCACGCGGTTTGCCAGGGTGATCAGCATACTTTCTGATATAATGGTTAGCGTGCCTTCGATAGTTATCGGTACATTCATATATGCTATTTTGGTACGGCCGGTGGGGCACTTCAGCGGCTGGGCCGGCGCAGTAGCGCTGGCGGTCATCATGATACCCGTCGTACTCAGGACAACGGAGGACATGCTGTCCCTCGTGCCGTGGACGCTCAGGGAGGCGGCCTTCGCCCTGGGGGCGCCTTACTATAAGGTGATTGTGCAGGTGGTTTACCGGGGGGCCGCGGCGGGTATCCTTACGGGTATCCTGCTTTCGATCGCAAGGGTGGCCGGCGAGACCGCACCCCTCCTCTTCACATCTTTCAATAATTCCTTTTACTCGCTCAACATGAACGGCCCCATATCGTCGCTGACCGTCACAATATTCCAGTACGCCATGGGGCCTTACGATGACTGGCATGCGCAGGCGTGGGCAGCATCGTTCGTCATCACCTTCTTCATCCTTATTCTGACGATACTGGGGAGGCTGATCGTGAAATGGAGGTATAAATAGTGCAGGAAGTGGAACTGGAGGCCAGGAACCTCAACTTCTATTACGGGGGGAATGTCCATGCCCTCAAGCAGGTGAACCTCACCGTCTTCAAGAAGGGCCTCACTGCCCTGATCGGCCCCTCGGGGTGCGGAAAGACCACCCTCCTGAGATGCTTCAACCGTATGCACGACCTTTATCCCAGGAACCGGTATGAGGGCGAGATACTCCTGCGGGGCCAAAACATACTCATGGGGGGGATCGACCTCATCAGGCTCAGGAGCAACGTGGGGATGGTTTTCCAGAAACCCACACCATTCCCAATGACCATATTCGACAATATCGCTTACGGGCTCAGGCTGAAGGGGATCAGAAAGCGGTCAGACCTTTCGGAAAGGGTCGAAAATGCGCTGAAAAACGCGGCGATCTGGGATGAAGTCAAGGACAAACTGAACGTGAGCGCCTACGATCTTTCCGGAGGCCAGCAGCAGAGGCTTGTCATCGCAAGGGCGCTCGCGGTGGAACCGGAGGTTTTGCTCTTCGATGAGCCCACCTCAGCACTGGACCCCATATCCACCGGGAAAATAGAAGACCTTGTCGTCCAGCTGAAGAGGGACGTCACCATCATCATCGTCACCCACAACATGCAGCAGGCCGCGCGTATATCTGACTGGACTGGCTTCATGATGCTGGGGGAGTTGATTGAATTCGACAGAACTGATAAGATGTTCACGGCCCCCACGCAGAAGCTTACTGAGGATTATATTACAGGGAGGTTCGGATAGTGTCCGTCTTTGATGAAGAACTGATGCATCTCAAGGAGAAGGTGTTGAAGATGGGCGGTATGGTCGAAGAAGCCATCAAGGACTCGGTGCGCTCTCTGGTTGACCGGGACAGCGAGCTTGCCCGGCGTGTGATAGAACGGGACCACCAGATAAACGCCCTTGATGTGCAGATCGATGAGGACTCTATCAAGATGATCGCCCTGAGGCAGCCGAAGGCCAGCGACCTGAGGTTCATAACCACCGCCATGAAGATAACCACCGACATTGAGAGGATGGGGGACCTCGGGGTCAATATCGCCGAGAGGGCCCTCGAATTGAACGAAGAGCCTCTGCTTAAACCCTATGTCGACATACCACGGATGAGGGAGCTTGCCCAGGGCATGATCAGGGACGCGCTGGACGCCTTTGTGAGAAGGGACAAGAAACTCGCAATGGATGTGATCATGCGCGATGACGAGGTGGATGAACTTAAGCACAACGTCCTCGAGGAACTTGCTTTCTTCATGGTGCAGGACCCTACAACCGTTTCAAGGGCGATGAAGATCAGCTTTATCGCGCAATATCTGGAACGATTTGCCGACCATGCAACCAACATCGCGGAGATGGTCATCTATCTGGTCGAGGGGAAGATCATCAGACACATGGCGCTTCCGGAAGAAAACCGCTGAGAATCCCGGCTTGCAGAATCTCGCTTCGCACCATAAGCAGGGACAGTTTCGGCTTTCGGCGGTCCTTTTTTAAGAAGACTACCCGCAATTCGTTTTTCCCTCGCAATTGAAGATTCTACCGGCTATTTTTTGCGGGGAAGGCGTCAAGACAACCCGCTCCTTTCGCCATATACCCCCTTGCGACCGTTCCCTCTAACTCTTAAAACTTCTTTCAACATGTGCCACGGATCGAAAAAAGGGTTAACCTTGCTCTTTTCCCCGTAATGCCATATCACCGGGACTTCAACGGCACGATATCCCCTGAGCCGGGCAATGTAAAGTATTTCAGCATCGAATCCCCATCCGTCGACTGTCCCGACGGTAAATAGATCTGCTGCGGCCTGACGGCGGAAACATTTGAACCCGCACTGGGAGTCCTTTACACCCGGCAGAAGCAGGATCTGGACAACAAGATTGAAGATCCGCCCCATCAGGTGGCGGTAAAGAGGCTCGTTGCAGCGCTTAGCACCTTTCACCTCCCGGGATCCGATTGAGATATCATATCCGTCGCGCAGGAAGGGCAGCAGATTATTAGCCTCTTCTATCGGGACCGCAAGGTCAGCATCGCAGATCAAAAGATATTCGCCGGTTGCTGCCAGCATGCCTTTTCGCACCGCAATCCCCTTCCCGCGGCGCTTCTCGTGCAGGTGCCGAACAAATGGATATCGTGAAACGAAATTTTCCACTATTTCCACCGTCCCGTCAGTGCTCGCGTTGTCCACAACTATGATCTCGACGTCGTAGCGCTGGCTCGTGGCAAACTCTGCAACACGGGCGAGCGTCGCCGGCAGTCTCTCCTCCTCGTTGAATGCCGGGATGACGATCGACAACAGCGGCTGCCGCTGAGAATTTCCGCTCATATTGGACGACATTGCCTAACCTCTTTAAGAAAGATTATTTTTTTAAGATCGACCCCGCAGCAGCTACTCTCACCAAAGTCACAGAAATAGACATAGGAAGGTAATGGTTCCCTGTCTTTAATTCCAAGTAAGTCTCTGAAGATGCGAAAAACAAAACTGCCCCTGAAAAGAAGCTCTTTCAAGCCTTATCTCCAAATTCGGTCCTCTTCTTCTAGTATCCTTTCGACTGTGGATTAGTCTAATAATAGCAAAAATCTTTGTAAAGAAGAAGAAATGGTCCGGCTGGCGATTGCGTGGATCATTGCAAGCCTGTAGGCCTCTTTGATAACACCCATTGTTTAAGAGACACTACGCTGCCTGGTTGGTGCGACAACGGTGTTGCGGATTGCGCCGATCCGTTCTATCTCGACCTCGACAACGTCTCCGCTCCTGAGAAAAATGGGAGGGTGTCGTTTAAACCCGACCCCGGAAGGGGTCCCTGTGGCTATGATATCTCCGGGCTCCAGGGTCATCAGCGAGCTGAGGAAGGCAATCGCCCGGGCCACCGGGAAGATCATGTCGCGGGTGTTTCCGTGCTGGAGTGTGACTCCGTTCACCCGTGTTATGATCTCCAGGTCCTGCGGATCGGGGACGGCCGAGGCTGGAACTATCCAGGGGCCCATCGGTGCAAAGGTATCGAGGGTCTTGCCCGCTATCCACTGACTGGTCTGAAATTGAATATCACGGGCACTTACATCATTCATGATCGTATAGCCGGCGACACATGTCATCGCATCCCGCTCGGACACCTCTTTGCATTTTTGGCCGATGACTACAGCCAGCTCACCTTCATAGTCGACCTCTGTGCTGATAAGCGGCAGGACGATTGTGCTGTACGGACCACCTAAGGCGTTCCGGAACTTGGCAAAGAACGTGGGGACTCCGACTGCGCCCATCCGCACTTCCCTTGCATGCTCAGGATAGTTCAGTCCAAGACAGATAATCTTGTCCGGGTCCGGAACGGGCGGTCCGAGTTCGACCTCCCGGAGGGGTATAAGATCGTCACTTCCATTTTCGAAGGCATCCCGTGCGCGGCTGAGGGCCTCCTCAAGAGCAGGTGCTCCGCCGCGGAGCAGGGCGCGTACGGATAAAACGTTCCCGGCAGGGGACGACGGGCTCAGTGCCGCGACGTCCGCAAGTATAGAACCATGCGCGATTCCGGCCCGCCAAGGGCCTTGTCTTCGGTAGCTGACTATGTACATGGCGTCTCCGCATGTTACTTTAGCATAAATCCCGTCCGGAGCGGAGTCTCCCTCCCTGTTCATATACGCCGCTTTTGAGATATAATAGACTCTTCGTACATTATTATGAGGCGGCTTCTGCCGCTGAGCGAAAAGGGGTCTGCAATAAAACGTTTGCCTGACAAGAAAGGGTATTTCGGCGGGTATGGAGGGCGTTTCGTGCCGGAAACGCTTATGCCTGCCCTGGATGAACTCCAAAAGGCATATTATGCCTCCAGGAAGGACAAGGAATTTCAGAAGGAGCTTGCCCACCTCGCAAGGACATATATAGGGAGACCGACACCCCTCTATTTTGCGAAGAGGCTGACCGACTCACTGGGAGGGGCCAAGATCTATCTGAAGCGTGAAGACCTTGCTCATACCGGGGCCCACAAGATCAACAACGCCCTCGGGCAGGCCCTCCTGGCAAAGAAGATGGGTAAAAAGAGGCTGGTCGCCGAGACCGGCGCAGGACAGCATGGAGTGGCCACGGCGACAGGGGCCGCCTTTACAGGTCTTGAGTGCGATATCTATATGGGCTCAGATGATGTGGCCCGGCAGTCCCTGAATGTCTTCCGGATGAAGCTGCTCGGGGCCAGGGTCATCGAGGTCTCCGTCGGGTCGAGGACGCTGAAGGACGCCATCAATGAGGGGCTCCGGGACTGGACGACGAATGTCAGAAGCACCCACTATGTCATGGGTACGGTATTCGGTCCGCACCCGTTCCCTGCGATGGTGAGGGACTTCCAGGCAGTCATCGGAAAAGAGGCTAAAAAACAGCTTCTGGAAGAGGAGGGCAGACTGCCCGATTTCCTGATTGCATGTGTGGGCGGCGGAAGCAATGCCATGGGCCTCTTCAATGAATTCCTCGGAGATGAGGGGGTCAGGATGGTAGGTGTTGAAGCCGGCGGAAGGGGCATAGCCGGAGGCGAACACGCCGCGAGGTTTGCCGGCGGCTCGATCGGCGTACTCCAGGGGACCAAGAGCTACCTCCTCCAGGACGACGATGGGAACGTCCTCGGCACGCATTCCGTATCGGCCGGGCTTGACTATGCCGCCGTGGGACCCGAACACGCCTTTCTCAAAGACTCAGGGAGGGTAAGGTATACCTACGCAACGGACGAAGAGGCGCTGTCGGCATTTGAACTCCTTTCCAGGACGGAAGGGATTATCCCGGCCCTCGAGTCGGCTCATGCCATTGCGGAGGCGGTGAGGATAGCCCCGGATCTTTCGAAGGAAGAGATGATAATCGTCAACCTGTCGGGGCGGGGCGACAAAGACGTTCAGCATGTAGCAAGGATCAGGGGAATAGAGCTCTGATGTCACGCATCGGCAGGACATTTGTTAAGCTCAGGGAGAAGAACGGCAAGGCCTTCATTCCCTACATCATGGCTGGGGACCCTGACGTGAACAGAACCAGGGAACTGGTGAAGATACTTGAGGACAGCGGCGCCGATATTATCGAACTGGGCGTGCCCTTTTCCGATCCTCTTGCTGATGGACCTACTATCCAGAAGGCTGCCCAGCGAGCGCTTGGCGGAGGCATGACGCTGAGCGGCGTTATCGGACTTGTAGCGGACCTGAGACAGGTCACGCAGATACCGATTATCCTGATGACCTACTATAACCCCGTGTTCAAGTACGGTGAGGAAAAGTTTGTTCGTGATGCGTCCTCGGCGGGCGTTGACGGAATGATCGTGCCGGATCTGCCTCCGGAGGAGGCGGTTACCATGAGAAAGTGTGCTAAAAAGGAGGACTTCGACACCATTTTTCTCCTGGCCCCGACATCAACCGAAGAGAGGATAAGGACCGTGTCCAGGGCCTCGACAGGCTTCATATACTACGTCTCGATTACGGGCATTACGGGCTCGAAGCTCTCCATGGATGTCTCGATCGAATCGCACATTTCCAGAATCCGGCAGGAAAGCGGTACGCCGGTGGCGGTGGGGTTCGGGATATCGACACCTGAAGAGGCATCGGCCGTCTCGCGATTTGCCGACGGCGTAATCGTGGGAAGTGCGATCGTGAAGCGGGCCGGAGAGCCGGACGAAGAACTCAAGGCCTATCTCAATTCTCTCAGGAGGGCGATCAGCTGAGTTACAGTCATGGCATGGTTTAAGAAAAATAGAGAGCTTAAAGCCGACAAGAAGGTAAAGATCCCCGAAGGGCTCTGGGTGAAGTGCGAGAGCTGCAGGGAGATCATTTACAAAAAGGAAATAGACAGGAATCTGAGGATCTGCCCGAAATGCAATTATCATTTCAGGATCAGCGCCCGGGAAAGGATAAAGCTTCTGGTCGATGACGGGAGTTTTGTCGAGATGGACGACGGGCTGTCTTCGAATGATCCGTTGAACTTCAGAGACAAGATCTCCTACAAGGACAGGATTGCGGAGAACAGGAAAAAAAGCGGACTTTTTGATGCGGTAATCTCGGGTGAGGCCACAATAGGGGGACATCCAGCTGTCATCGCTGTAATGGATTTTTCGTTTATGGGGGGCAGCATGGGGTCTGTAGTGGGGGAGAAGATACTCAGGGCGGCGGAAGCAGCAGCGGAGTTGAAGAGACCGCTTATAACGATAGCATCTTCAGGAGGGGCGAGGATGCAGGAAGGCATTTTTTCACTGATGCAGATGGCGAGGGTATCTGCGGCCGTCGCCAGGCTGAAAGACGAAGGGATGCTCTACATCTCGATCCTTGCGGATCCCACCTTCGGAGGCGTTACCGCAAGTTTCGCCACGCTTGGTGATATCATTATTGCCGAGCCGAAGAGCCTTGTGGGGTTTGCGGGTCCGCGGGTGATAGAACAGACTATAAAGCAGCAGCTTCCGGATGATTTCCAGAGAGCTGAATTTCTTCTTGAACACGGCCTCATTGATAAGATCGTTGACAGAAAGAATATGAAGGAGACCGTGGCGAAAGTCATTGAACTGCTTGCATGAGATATAAGAGGACGGTAGAATACCTCTACGGGCTGCAGAAGCACGGAATGAAATTCGGCCTCGA
>JBJKPE010000234.1:0-21832 GCA_046706685.1 Thermodesulfovibrionales bacterium
ACACCCCCGGCTCAGTCACCGCCCCGTAAAAAGAGGTGTTGATGCCGGGATAAACCGGGACAGTCCCGGTTCTGTCGGAGAGGAAGTTAACGCCCACTCCGCAGGCTGTGGACAGCACCAGGTCGTATGTCTTCACATCATCTATTACGGGATCGAAGTATTCGGGCTCGCAGTGGCGCATCACCCCCATGTGGTTCACCTCCATAGCCTTACCCTCCTGGGCCGCCTTCACCCGGATAAGCGACGCGATGGTCTCCGCCTCCTTTTCGCCCCCGGCGTGGCAGATGGCAACACAGGTGTTGCACCCGAAGACAAGGACCCTCTTAAAGTCCCTGACCATCTCCCATATCTCTTCAATCGGCTTCTGCGATCCAACGATCATGGTTTATTACTCCTTTACATTAGGCTCGTTCATACTTTTTACAGACATCACTGTTTGACACCCCTCAGTCCTATCTGTTTGACCCTCTCGGAAAAGCCGGCACATACCGCAGCATAAGGATTGCCGCCATCGCCATGGGAAGCGGAGAGCAGTTCAAGACGGTCCGGCTCCATGCCAAGCATGGCGAGAAGTTCCCGCCCCCGCCTGACGCGGGCCTTCACCCGTGGAGATATGTTGCTGTATTTGCAGGTACCCTCGTCACAGCGCACCACCGCGACACCGTCCGCTCCGCTTTCGATCGCCTTCATGATATCGAGGATGTCGACGCGGCTGGTGCAGTGCACCGGGACCGTTCGCACATTCCCCGGAAGGTCGAACCCGAGGACCCCGACATGGTGAGTGCAGACGAAAGCGACGATGACCGGCGTTTCCCGTTTCGGGTCTATTTTGCCAACAACTCCGGGTATCGTCTCCCTGAACTCCCGGACATCGTAGCTCACCATGCTGATCGCCTCGCCGGGACATTCCGGAGCGCATAGCCCGCATGCCTGGCAGTATTCCGGCCGTATCTCGGAAACCGACGTAACGACGGGGGCCCCGTAGGGGCAGATCCGCATGCACGTCAGGCAGGCCATGCATTTGTTCGGGTCAACCACAGCGCCCCCGCCGCAGCCCCGGCACCGGCCCGCTTCCCTCAGTGCCTCCTCCTCATCGTATCCCATCTCGAAGTGGATAAAAGTATCACACCTCACCTCGGGGGCAAGATGTTTGATCTTCTGCCTCGGCTCCCTCGAAATCTTTTCGACCACATCCGCCGGCATCTGCTCGATCTTTTCTTTTTCCTGCACCGGGAGTCTTCCCTCTATCGCCTCTCCCTGACAATAAAGATGCATCGCAATTGCGGCACGGTGTCCGTTGGCCACCGCGGCGATGGCGGAGCCCGGGCCGGTCACTATCTCGCCCGAGACGAAAACGCCCTCAGCACTGCTCATCTGCGTCTTCGGGTCCCACGCCAGCCTGCCCCTCTCATCAACCTTGACGGGACTGTCCTTCAGGAAAGAGTTGTCCGACATCTGGCCGATGGTTATGATGATCGTGTCCGCATCTATCACCTTGGTGTCGTTGGTATCAAAGGCGGGATTGAAGCGGCCGCTCTCATCGAAGACCGATTTGACCTTCACCACTTCAAGGCCCTGCAGCCTGCCGTCCTGCCGTTTGAAGGCCTTGGGCCCCCAGCGGTGATCGACCGCAATCCCCTCCTCCAATGCCTCATCCACTTCCCACTTCCAGGCCGGCATCTCCTCGGCACTTTCGAGGCAGACCATGGAAACGTCCTTCACGCCAAGTCTCCGCGCGGTCCTGGCAACGTCCATCGCCACGTTCCCCCCGCCTATGACGAGGACTTTCTTGCCCAGTTCCGGCTTTCTCTCAAAGGCAACGTCCTCCAGGAAGGGGATAGCAAGCAGGACGCCCGGCCCTTCAATGCCCGGGATGTTCAGGGACCGGCTTCGAGAAAGACCGGCGGCGATAAGCACCGCGTCATGTTTCTTCATGACCTCTTCAAACTTCACGTCCCTGCCGATCTCGCAGTTCGTCTTCACTTCGATACCCTTGGCGACGACATCGTCGATATCCTCTTTCAACGCTTCTCTCGGCAAGCGGTAAGGAGGTATCGCCGACGCGAGCATGCCGCCCAGCACCGGGTGGCGTTCATAGATAGTGACGCCGTAGCCGAAACCGGCGAGATCATTCGCAGCAGCCAGTCCAGACGGCCCGGATCCGATTATGCCGATGCTCTTGCCCTTCGTCTTCTCTGCCAGCCTGCGCTTGCTGCGTCTGTATTCAGTGGATTTTTCTATGGCAAACCGTTTCAGGTGCCTCACCGAGAGGGGCTCGTCTATCGCACACCGCCTGCACGCCTGTTCGCAGGGATGGTGGCATATCATCGAGCAGACCGAAGCGATGGGATTTACGGATGTGATAACATCGAATGCCTCGTTGTAACGGCCCTGCGCGATAAGACCCACATATGCCTGAACGTCAGTATGCGCCGGACACGCCGCCCGGCACGGCGAATAGGGTCTCGTTTCCTTCAGCGCCGCCACCCGCTCCAGATATATTTTGCTGTTCTTTATAGCTGACCCATCTGCCATTTGTTACTCCCGACCAAGATTTCTTAGTAGTTTATCCATACCGGCATAAGAAAAAGCCGCCTTTCACCGCAGAGGCGCAAAGATCGCAGAGATTTAATTAGTCTTGTTTTCCGGTGAGAGGCCGGAA
The DNA here is from genome assembly GCA_046706685.1 of Thermodesulfovibrionales bacterium. Taxonomy (GTDB): domain Bacteria; phylum Nitrospirota; class Thermodesulfovibrionia; order Thermodesulfovibrionales; family UBA6898; genus JARRRD01. The sequence goes on from JBJKPE010000234.1 coordinate 2,663, forward strand.
AACAAAAAAAGCTCTCTTCATGGCAGTTTATATATTTCTGCCCTCTCAGCAGAAATATATAATCACTCTCTCCGCGTCCTCTGCGTCTCTGCGGTGAACTGTTGCATTCCCTAAATCTTCTCATATCCTTGCGGACGGGGTTTTTTCCTTACTTTATCCCAGCCGCCAGCTTTGCCGACGCAACGGTATTCTTCATGAGCATCGTAATGGTCATCGGCCCCACGCCGCCCGGCACGGGTGTGATAGCCCCTGCGATCTCCTTTGCCGCCTCGAAGTCGACGTCACCCTTGAGAATGGCGACCATCTTGCCCGTCTTCTCGCTCTTCTTCTCGCCGACCCTGTTGACCCCGACGTCGATGACGCAGGCGCCCGGCTTGATCCACTCGGGCTTCACAAGGCCCGGCACTCCGGCGGCCACAATCAGGATGTCGGCACGCTTGCAGTGGACGTCCATATTCTTCGTACCGGTATGTACAATCGTCACCGTCGAATTTGCGCCCTTCCCTTTCTGGAGCATGATCATGGCTATCGGCTTGCCGACGATATTGGAGCGGCCTACTACGACAACCTCCGCGCCCGAGGTCTCCACTCCGGACCGCACGATCAGCTCCTGGATGCCTGCGGGCGTGCAGGGCAGGAACCTGGCTTCGGCTCCGCCTATCATCAGCCTGCCGACATTGACAGGATGGAAGCAGTCCACATCCTTGTCCGGGTCTATCGCGGTGAGGACCTTCTTTTCATTGATGTGCTTCGGCAGGGGAAGCTGGACGAGGATGCCGTGTATCTTCGGGTCCTTGTTATACTTGTCTACAAGCTTCAGCAAATCCTCTTCCGGTATATCCTCGGGCTGATCGTCCTGGAGCGAATTGAATCCCAGTTCATGCGCGGTCTTCTGTTTGCCGGTGACGTAGCTGATCGAGGCGGGGTTCTTGCCCACCAATATCGTCACCAGTCCGGGGACCACCCCGTGCTTTTCCTTCATTTCCACCACTTCCTTCTTCAGTTCTTCCCTGATCTGGGCCGCGACCTCTGTTCCGCTTATAATCTTTGCCGCCATAATTCCTCCTTGATGATTAATCTCTCTTCTTTATGAGTTCGAGTAGTTCCTGTCGCGTCGACTCCTTGGTCCTGAAGAGACCCCTCACCGCCGAAGTCACGGTGTGGGCTCCCGGCTTCTTCATTCCGCGCATGGAAAGGCAGAGGTGCTCCGCGTCGATGATCACCATCGCGCCCTTCGGCTTCAGTTTTTCCATGATCATGTCGGCAAGCTGGCTTGTAAGCCTCTCCTGCACCTGCGGCCTCTTGGCGAGTATCTCGACCGCCTTGGCGAGCTCCCCTATCCCGGCTATCTTTCCGGCCCCGGGTATATATGCAACGTGGGCCTTCCCGATAAAAGGGAGCAGATGATGTTCGCATACTGAATAAAAGGGTATGTCTTTCAGCAGGACCAGTTCATCGTGGCTTTCACCTTCAATGTGCTTCAGAATCTCTTCCGTAGGAGTCTCAAGGCCGGAAAAAATTTCCTGGTACATCTTCGCCACCCGGGCGGGCGTGTCCTTGATGCCGGGTCTCTCGGAGTCTTCCCCGATTCCCTCAATAATCAGCTTTACGCCCTTTTCGATCTTTTTCAGGTCCATATTTCGCCTTCACCTTGAGTGTGAAAAAATGGTTTTAGGATTTGAATTTTACCATTTATAAAGAATTGATGTCAAAACCGGAGCCCTGCCAAGTGCCTCATAATAAAAGAAGGTCAGGAGGAATTTTATGAAACAACGTTGTCACTCCAAGATAAATAAATCCCTCCCATATGGTGATACAATTTGTCTTATGGAAATGCGTCATCACACACGCAGGGAAAAGGCGTTCCTGAATCATTGGGAAGCAAAACCGGTACCGCCTGAGAGGTATGGAAGGGGCATCCGGGAGCCTGAGTAAGAATCTCCGGGAACTGGGTTCCTGCAAAGATACACAGGACAGGAGGAGATCACAGAAGAGTTGCTCGGAATCTTGGGAAGCGGAATGTTCTATGGAGCCTAGCCGCGGGATTTTTGTTCGATGAGACCGCAACAGCGGCTTATTTTCGATACTGTCCTCCTGGGTATATGCGGAGCCATCGGTGCCCGGCTTTTCGCCCTTCTGCTGAAAACAGCCGAAACTTTCTTCCTGGGCCGGATTGCCGGATACACGCCCCCCGGGGTGACAGTCAGCGCCGGGCAGATTGTCGGACCCCGCGGCCTCTGGCTGATCCCTCTGGTGACGACCCTCGGAGGTCTCCTCTCAGGCCTGATGGTTTACAGCCTGGCACCTGAAGCGGAAGGGCACGGCACCGACACCGTTGTAAGGGCATTCCACTTCGCCAGCGGCGTGATCCGGGCGCGTGTCGCACCCCTGAAGATGGTGGCCTCGGCCCTGACTATCGGTTCAGGGGGAGCGGCAGGCCAGGAAGGACCAACTGCGCTCATAAGTGCCGGCTTCGGTTCAGTCTATGCCACTTTGGGCAAGAGGACCGAAGAAGAACGGAGGCTGCTGGTACTGATGGGCATGGCGGCCGGCCTCTCGGCTATTTTTCGCTCACCGATCGGGACGGCCATCTTCGCCATAGAAGTACTTTACAGCGACATGGAGTTCGACGGCGGCGCTCTCTTTTATACGATGATAGCGTCCGTAACGGCATACGCCGTCAACGGACTTCTCGTCGGCTGGGAGCCGCTCTTCAGGGTTCCGGCCGGCATAGCCGTAGACTTTGTCGACTATTTCCGCTACGGCGCACTCGGGATCGCGGCCGGGGTTGTCGCCGTCCTCCTCCCGATGGTATTTTACAGCCTGCGCGACGCGTTCCACTCCCTGCCGATCCCGCCCCACTTCAAGCCGGCCCTGGGCGGACTGGGCATAGGCCTGATCGCACTGGTTTTGCCCCAGGTACTCGGCGGAGGGTATGGCTGGATCCAACAGGCCATCGACGGCCGCCTCGCCGGAGTCATCCTTCTATCGCTGATCTTCGCTAAAATGATCGCCTTCGCCTTCACCGTCTCATCCGGCGGTTCAGGCGGCGTCTTTGCCCCCAGCCTCTTTGTGGGAGCGATGCTGGGAGGCCTTGCCGCCCATCTTTTTCAGCAGCCTGCTGCCGGCTTCGTCGTCGTCGGGATGGCTGCGGTGTTCGGAGGCGCCGCCAGGGTACCTCTGGCCACGATTCTAATGGTAACAGAGATGACAGGCGGTTATCATCTGCTTGGGGCCGCCGCATTGACTGTCATGCTCAGCTACATGATTCAGAAGGCCCTCTCGGAATCTCTCAGGTACCAGACGCTCTATGAGGCCCAGGTGCCCGGGCGGTCCGATTCTCCCGCCCATCACGTGGAACAGCTGGAATGCGCGGTCCATCTGCTCGGCACATCCCGAGTCAACATGCCGCCGACCTGCACTCATCTGGATCTGCGGGCACTCATTGCGTCAGGAATTCCGGTTGATATGCCCGACGGGAAGCGGCTTGTCATCGGGATGTTGAGACCGAAGAGCCCCTATGTTGGGACACGAGTCCAAGAAGTTTTTCCTGGCGATAAGAGAGACGAACTGGAGATTGTTGCAGTCTTTCGCGGTGGTCACACGCTCCTGCCCCACGCCGGACTGGTCTTCCAGCCGGAAGACCGTATGATGGCCGTTACCACGCCCGGCGTATGGGAAAGACTGGCGGACCACTTTTCACCATATACCTTCGATATGCGCCAGACCGGCGAGCCCGGCTGAATGTCATCGGCTATCATTGCAGGCATGCAGGCAGGGACAACTTTTCATTTTTTTATTTTTCGGCGGAGGCCGGCGCCCCTATTTCCCCGCGGACTTCACCAGCGCTTTATCCGAGATGAACAGGAGGGCAAGCTGGAGCCTGTCCGATACCCCGAATTTTTTGTAAATCCGGTTGCAATGCCCCTTAACAGTCTGCTCAGTGATATCCATCTTCTGCGCTATTTCCTTGTTTTTGCAACCATGGCAGATATAAGCGACTATCTGCTCCTCCTGTTTTGTGAGGATGCTTTTCTGATGCCCGTTTACGATCAGGTCTCTGAAAGACTTGTGGTTTATCCACAATTCGCCGGCAAAAACAGCCTTTATGGCGCGAGTGAGAAGGCCTGTATTTGTTTCAGGCGGCAGGACGCCGACCAACCCCCTCGAAACAAACTCGGAAAGCTGCCCGCTCAGGAGAGGCAGACGGGAGGTATTATAGATTACGAGGACCTTTGGGCGTCCCTCTTCGAGAAATTCTTCGGCGTGGTCAAAAAATATATCCAGGTCTGCGATCACAAGATCGTTTGCGGGATCAGTGATCTTCTCGATCTCCTGATTGCCCGCCACCGCGATCTCCCCTATAGAAGGCTCGCCCTCCAGAATTTTTTTTAATCCCTCGGAAAAAAGCAGGCTATGACAACAAATCGTTAGTTTCATCTTTCAAACCCTTAACTAAGTTCTTAGCAGAAAATACCACCGTTGTCAAAGTGTGGACCGGGCCACAGTATTCCGGGCCGCGAGTCGGAGGACTTAGAAAAGATTCTATAGGGGGATAGAAAGCCGCTTTAAACACTCCCCGGAGAGTAATGAGTATCAGGGGATCTTATGGCAAACCCGAGGCGGCACGAAGGAATATCAGCCACCGATGCGCCGCAGGCCAACCTCGATGCGGCACGGCTTAATTTCGAATTCCGTCAGAAAAACTTGCGCTTAATAATGCCTCAGGCCTGGATGTTTCGTTTTGTTTTAGTACCTTCACGAGTTCGTCCAACGGTCCCTGCCGGGTCGCCGAACGTCACCTCATTCAGTGCGTTTCTCAGCTCGCCGATGGTGTAAGGCTTGTGCAGGACAGCCCGGAATCCGTGTGCCTTGTAGTCTTCCAGCTTGTATCCACTCGACACGATAGCTTTGACGTTGGGGTCTGCTTCCCGGAGCCTCCGTATCGTCTCGCTCCCCCCCATCCCCCCCGGGATGTTCAAATCTATTATAACAGCATCAAAGGGATCTCCCGCCTCCGCGGCCTTAACATAACTGTCAATCGCCTCCCGCCCGTCCGCAGTCAGATGGGCCTCATAACCAAAAGCCAAAAGCATCACACTGAGTATCGACCGGATTACATCTTCATCATCCATTACAAGGACTTTTCCCTTGCGGTTAACCAGACTGCCCCGTCCGCCCTTCTTAAGCCCGAGCAGCAACGCTTCTTTTTCGATGTCGCGCCTGGGAAGCCTGTAGCTGGCTAACCGCGCACTGTTCCCCTCTTTTCCTGCCTTGTCCGCCTTTTCCACTTCACTCACTTCCACGGTTCTCTTATTCTGGTCTTTTCTGAAATTAAGGAGTCCCCGGCCGGAGCCAAGGCATTCATCAGACTAAGCATATAACATTAATATTCAAAAAAGTATCGGGTGCTGTCTGATTTCTTTGTAAGTATTCGTCCTACATACTTTGAATGAACCTTCCGATGGGTCGAATATTTTCGTCTCTTTTCTTCCCGCAAAATCTTTCAAAAAAATATTGACCTTTTCTGACATGTTGTGGGATAATTTCGCAGAAGTTTCAGAAGTTTTTGTGGCTCTGACAGGCCGCAAAGACCTTGGGCTTTCCGGCTTCATAGTCAGCCTGCAGCTCTGGAATCTTCGAATATTTCTTTTTCAGGAGGTCACAGCAGTATGCCGAAAGGAACAGTGAAGTGGTTCAATGAAACCAAGGGTTATGGATTTATCACGCAGGAAGACGGTGGAGACGTCTTTGTCCACTATTCTGAAATTCAATCGAATGGTTTTAAAACACTTGCTGAAGGCCAGGAGGTCACCTTTGAAGTCGCGGAAGGCCCGAAAGGCCCCAAGGCGACAAACGTCTCACGAACCTAAAAAAGGCCAATTACTGAGTCTGCCCCGAAAGCCCCTTTTCACGACAAAAGGGGCTTTCTTATTTTGCGGAAGCCCGGTCTCTCACCGCCTTCATCAGCCTTTCGTATTTCTCCGCGCCGATGCAATCCCGCGCTGAGGGACACCACTCGATACAGGAAGGCCTCATTTCACGGCTTACCTTCTTACCGCACTTCTTGCAGTCAGCCTCGACCTCGTCTGTCCAGATCTCGTTCACGGTATCACACCAGAAGCACCGCACCTCCTCCGGATACGGGCTCCTTATCTCCCGGCTTCCAGGACATGATTCCTTAAACACACTCATAATATAATTCTAAAACAGATGGATTCCTATGTATATGAGCAGGATCATAAACCTCACCGGTAAAACCGGAACAAGGGCCGCGCGAGCAGGTGTTCATACTATAAAAACCGACGATATATAATCCTCCAAGTTAGGAAAACCGGGTCGGAAGACGGCTTGAAAATCCATCTTAGCCGTTCTTTTCGGACTCCCAGCGCCTGAAAAGGCTGTGTTGCACCCCTATGGCGTCAAGGATCTTCCCGGCAACAAAATCTACGATGTCCTCAACCTTCTCGGGCTTGTGATAGAAACCTATTACGGGAGGGGCGATTTTTACTCCGATCCTCGAAAGTTTCAGCATATTCTCGATATGGATCGCATTGAAGGGCATTTCCCGGGGAGAAAGGAGGAGAGGCCTCCCCTCCTTGATCGTCACGTCGGCGGCGCGCTCGGTCAGGCTGTTTGCATAACCGCCCGCTATTCCGGCCAGGCTCTTCATCGAGCAGGGAACGACGCACATCCCTTCAGTAATGAAAGAGCCGCTTGAAATCGGGGCCTCGAAATTCTTCTCATCGTGGTAATAGACATCGTCCGAACCGCAAAGAGACCTGATCTTCTCCTGTATATCTCTTTCGGTTTCACCCGCCAGGTCAAGCCCGGTTTCGTCGCGAATGATAGAGAAGGACTGTCCGGAGATCACGGTATGCACCTCGAAGACCCCTGCGAGAGCTCTCAGGACCCTCACCCCTATCACCGAACCCGTAGCGCCCGTAATGGCCATTACATACCTTTTTTTCATACGGCAAACCCGATCAGGGTGAAAATGAATATGGTCATGCTGATGTACCCGTTCATATTAAAGAAGGCCATGTCGAGTCTGCTGAGATCTCTTTCCTTTATAAGTGAATGTTCATAGACAAAGAGGCCAGCAACAATAAGCATGCCGGTCCAGTAGGCCCATCCCAGGCCGAACAGAAGTCCGTTGAGAACGAGAAGCAGATAACTGATGCCGTGAAAAGTTCTGGCGAGGTAAAGAGACTTGCGTATGCCGAACCTGCGTGGTATGGAATACAACCCGTATGACCGGTCGAATTCAAGGTCCTGAAGCGCATACAGCACATCGAAACCCGCAAGCCAGAAGATGACGGACGCGGCCAGGGGTATAATTTCCGCGTTAAAAGTTCCCTTTACGGCCATCCACGCGCCCAGAGGGGAGGCGGAAAGGGCCAGTCCGAGAACAAAATGAGACGCCCACGTAAATCTCTTGGTAAACGAATAGAGAAGAAGTACCGCAATGGCAATCGGGGATAACATCAGGCAGAGAGGGTTCAGCATATATGCCGCATAGATCATAAACGCGAATGAAACGGTTACAAAAATGACGGTCTCACCGACGCCGATCACACCCCGTGGCAGCTCCCTTCCGGCGGTACGGGGATTTGCAGCGTCTATCTTCCTGTCGATAAGCCTGTTCAGCCCCATTGCGCCCGACCGTGCACCTACCATCGCCACGACGATCCAGAAGATCTGCCGCGGGGCCGGGATGCCCGCCGCCGCGATCAGCGCGGAAGTGAAGGCAAAAGGGAGTGCGAAGATCGAGTGGGAAAACTTGATCATCCTGAGATATAGGGTTATTTTCTGTAAAACCGCGCTCATAAAATGTCTCGACTACTGGCTTATAGTATAACCGATTGTCGGCAGATGCTGTAACATCCCGCCGGGAAAACAGCAGCTGAAAAATGATATAATCAGGCGACTGGTCCGGGGGATCGAACGGCCGGGGGTGATTAAACAGGCCGATCCCGGAAGAACTTATGAAATAACATCTGTCGCGCTTTTCTCATATTGTTCGGGAGGGCCTGTGCATAAAACGAAGAACAGAGATGACACAGTCAAAGAAACGCGCGGAAAAGGCCCCATCGCCGGGAGACTCCTCCGTTTCGCCAAGACCGCACCTCCCGAGCCCTCCGGCGCCATACCGAGGAAAAGGCTTTTTCATGTCGTCGACCGGTGCAGGAAGAGACCGGTCGTCTGGATAACCGGCCCGGCCGGCATAGCCGTTATTGTCCTGAGCCGGGCCGAGCCTCCGGCGCCGCGTGCGGCAGGCTTTTGAACCGATATATTGGAAGGAGAACGAAATGAAGAAGACCACCAATCTCTTGATGGTTATCGCGATATTCTGCTTACTGCTTCCTGCAGCTGCCATCGGGTTCGATGGAGCGTCCGGGGCCGGAACGGCCTCCGGCACGCTGAAGATCGACGGCAGATCCCTGAATTTGAGGTATGCTTACGCTCTGGCCCAGCCCAATGCATTCGACGTTACAAAGACGGATATCGCCGTCCTCATCAGCGGAGAGCCTCTGCCTCCGGATGAGCTCAAGGACATGGAAAGGCTACTGCCGGCAGCGATGAAGGAACTTCATGGCTGGGTCCACATAATACTTAATGACAGGGGCGAACCGACGGATGAGATGGTTGATCATCCGGCGCTTAACGGTGGGCGCCTCCTCAGCACCGGAGGCCCCGGTGCCACAAAGGCAAAATTCACTCCGAAGGTCTTCAGTAAAGACTTGATAGAGGGCTCCTTCGAAACGACAGGGGCAGTGAAATTTGTGGACCATACATACGATCTGGAGGTCAGCATCAGGACGTCCGTCGTCCAGGCAAAACGGCCGGTTCCGCTACCGGATGAAAAGACCGGAATGAAACTCCCGTCGGACGGGGGAGAGCCGGGAGAGGCATACAGGGCATTCGTTAAGGCGGTCCGGAGCAGGGATATCGCCGGTATCCGGAAATGGCACCAGGGGACCGACAAAGAGCCTGACAGTGAGATAGAAAAAGGAATGGAATTCCTGGACATGATGATGCCCGCGGACTTAAAGGTTGACGGGGGATATGCATCTGATAACCAGGCCGTGCTCTATCTGACCGGCAATATGGAGAAAGAAAGACAGTACGGAACAGTCGAGATGAAAAGGAACAAAGACGGAGCGTGGCAGGCCGGCAACGAAAAATGGAGCAATATTCCCCCGGCGAAATAACCTTTGAGACCCTCATGATAAACAGTCCCCATTAATCGCCTCTTTCCTTCCCCAATCTGTAGGTTATTTGTAGGTAGCCGTCTGCTATAGTCAGACCATTAACGTAATCGCATCAGGAGTAACCACATGAAAAAACTTATTCTGTACATGGTTATCATGGCCGCCCGAGGATGACCGATTATGAATCCTTGTTAAAGCCAGATCGTCGGGATATATTGCCGCAACTGCAAATGGAACGGCCGGGAACTATCAGGTAGGCGCTTTTGTCTTCATGACGACCTTGGAGCATCCGTTTTTTGTCACCTTTCATCTGACGAATCACGCTCCGCCGCTCACACCGGCGGTGGCCGTCCCCGCCATGAACGACTGGGGAATGATTATTTTTATGCTTTGCGCCGCGATGGGAGGCATGTATTATATCAGGAGAAAGGAACAGGAATGAGAGGCGATAGACAGCCACATTCGGAACGCAGGTGGGAATAAAATCATGATAAAAGGATGGGTAATGAAAACAAAAACTGCTTCAACAATTCTTCTGACGGTAGTTGTAATACTGATCACTGCAGCACTGGCGGGCATACAAGGGGCAGCCGCGGCGGCAGACGCAAAGGGCGGAGGGCCTGCCAGGGACTACATGACCTACCTTAAAGCCCTCGATAAGAGGGACGGAGCGGCCATCAGGAAGATGGCTGATGTTCCACCGGGGACCTCGGACAAGGAACTCAAAGAGCAGATGGACATGATGGCAGCGATGACGCCTTCGGACCAGGAAATTGTTTCGGTAACCGTTGACAAAGATACGGCGGTGCTCAAGGTTACCGGCAAGCTGGAAGGGCAAAAGCAATACGGAACCGTCCGGATGCGGGAAAATGGCGGAAGATGGAAGATCACAAATGAAGAATGGAGCGAAACGCAAAAGAAGTAGCAAAATGGAGGCCTGAGGGAGGAATATAGCCTCTCTGAATATAGGGGATTACTGCCGCTTTTCCGCCCTCCCCTGCCTCACGTCCACCCTGACGGAAAGGTTGATCACCCGGTTTCGCGGGTCATTAGTATATACGTGCACCGTCTTTATCAGGCTTCCCGCTCTGCCCTTGATATTTACGGCGACGCTGATCTTCCCTTTCTCGCCCGGCTTCAGACGGCCTGAACTGGCCATCGCAGCGGTACAACCTCAGGAAGGGACCAATTTTTCTATAAGAAGGTCGCGGTCCCCCGTGTTCTGAAACTCGAAGACATGTTCAACCTTGTCTTTTCCGCTCACAACTCCGAAATCATAGCTCAGAGAGTGGAAAGATATTGCCGGCTGTGCAAATGAAACTACCGGCACCAGAAGCAGAAAACATATAAGCGCGATCCTCTTCACCATCGAATTATGATACACCAGATCCGGCACAAATGGAATATCAGCGCCGTCATCACCGCTAGTGAAGCGTTCTGCGGTAAAATTCATTCTGTTTCCCGGCCCCGGCTGATCAGGAATTATTTTACCGCCTTCAGTTATATTAAAAGATACCGAAATGCAGAAGTTCATAAGGATCAAGGGCGCCAGGGAACACAACCTCAAGAATATAGATGTATCCATTCCGAGAGAGGCGGTAACGGTAATCACAGGCCCCTCCGGATCGGGCAAATCCACTCTCGCGATCGACACCATATACGCCGAAGGACAGAGACGCTACGTCGAAAGCCTCTCGGCCTATTCGCGGCAGTTTCTGGAGCAGCTCCAGAAACCGGACGTAGATTTCATCGAGGGGCTTTCCCCGTCAGTCGCGATAGACCAGAAGACGGTATCAAGAAGCCCCCGGTCGACGGTCTCAACGATTACCGAAATCTATGATTATCTGAGAGTATTGTATACCCGCCTCGGAAAGGCATACTGTTACAACTGCGGTGCGGAGATATCAACGCAGGAATCGCAAAATATCGTCTCATCCGTCATGGCGCTGCCGGAAGGCACAAAGGTGCAGATACTGTCGCCGATCATCAGGGACAGGAAGGGGAACTACCGGAAGGAACTTCAGGAGATGCGGAACGAGGGATTCGTCCGCGCACGGATCGACAATAAAATGTTCGACCTGACCCAGGACATTAATCTTGAAAAAAGGAAACGCCATACAATAGAGATAGTCATCGACAGGCTGATTATAAGGAGCAATATTGAACGCCAGGTCAGAGACGCGATAGATAATTCCTTTAAGTATTCCGACACGCTCGTCGTAAACCTCCCCGATACTGACAGGGACATACTTTTTTCCAGGACCGCGGCATGCCTCAACTGCGGCATAAGCTACCCCGAAATAATCCCGAGGTTCTTTTCTTTTAACAGCAAGGCAGGGGCATGCCCCTCCTGCTCCGGGCTTGGGTTCCGAAACATCGATGAAGATGCAGCGGCGATAAACGAATACAGTCTCTGCAGGGACTGCGGAGGCTTCAGGTTAAGGCCCGAGGCTTTGAGCGTGAAATTTCATGACATCCACATAGGGGCATTCTGCCGGATGACGGTCCGGGAAGCAATTGTCTTTTTGAAGCGTCTTGCGTTGACAGAGCGGGAGCAGCTCATCGCCTCGCGGGTGTTCAAGGAGATCAACGACAGGCTCTCGTTTCTCGAAAAAGTAGGTCTAGGTTATCTGACACTGGACAGGCCTTCGCTCACGCTTTCCGGGGGCGAGTCGCAGAGAATCCGTCTCGCTACTCAGATGGGATCATCCCTCACCGGCGTGCTCTACGTCCTCGATGAGCCAAGCATAGGGCTCCACTCCCGCGACTGCGCCAGGCTACTCGACAGCCTGTCGGCTATCAGGGATGCCGGGAATACCGTAATTATTGTGGAGCACGACGAAGAGACTATAAAATGGGCCGACCATATTGTCGATATGGGGCCCGGCGCCGGCGTGCGGGGCGGATGGATAGTCGCCGACGGAACACCTCCTGAAATCAGGGAGAACGAGAAGTCGCTGACCGGCCGCTATCTTTCCGGCTCGCTCTCAATCGAAACGCCGCCGAAAAGAAGGACGTATGCGGACTTCATCCATGTAAAAGGGGCTTCCGAACACAACCTGAAGAATATAGATGTGAAGATACCACTCAAGGTGTTTACCTGTGTTACGGGAGTATCGGGTTCAGGCAAAAGCACTCTTATATTCGATGTGCTCTTCAACGCCGCTCAGAAGACGTTTCCGGGCCACCATGACATCTCCTACATCTCGCCGGGCAGGTACAGGGAAATAACAGGCATGGATTCCCTTGAACGGGTTCTCGCCGTCGACCAGGCTCCTATCGGCCGCACACCGAGGTCCAACCCGGCAACTTATACCGGCATCTTCTCCTATATAAGGCAGCTGTTCTCCATGCTGCCCGACGCAAAAGTGAGGGGATATTCAGCGTCCAGGTTCAGTTTCAACGTGCCCGGAGGGCGCTGCGAATCATGCAGGGGCAACGGATTGATCAAGGTTGAAATGCACTTCCTTCCCGACGTATATGTGGTCTGCGATTCATGCAAGGGAAAACGCTATGGTGACGATACCCTTGAAATAAGGTTCAAGGGAAAAAACATAGCGGATGTCCTTGACATGACGGTCATGGAAGCCCTCCCGTTCTTTGAAAACATCCCGCTGGTGAAAAGAAAACTCGGCATCCTGGAAGAGATAGGACTGGGGTATCTCCAGCTGGGGCAGGCTGCCACCACGCTCTCCGGAGGGGAAGCTCAGAGGATCAGGCTGTCGAGAGAACTCGGCAAGAAGTCCACCGGCGGCACTCTCTACATTCTTGATGAACCGACAACAGGCCTCCATTTTGTCGACATCCAAAGGTTGCTGGATGTTATAAATATGCTGGTCGATAAGGGCAATACCGTCGTAGTCATCGAGCACAATCTCGATGTCATAAAGTCCGCCGATCACATTATAGATCTTGGACCGGAAGGTGGAGAAGAGGGAGGCAGGGTCGTCGCGGAGGGCACGCCTGAAGAAATAAGCCGGAATGCGTCGTCTTACACCGGTCGTTTCCTGGAGAAAAAATTGTCCCGCAGGGTCCTTCTGAAAAAGGCCAAAAGTCTTTGAGAGCATAACTCAGGGAGTAAAGAACCGAGCAAGGAAACAATAGCCTTCCTCTCACTTTTATTAAACCGGCAATCAAATGGTTTAACTTTGTCATTTCCCGACCCTCACGGGAAATCTATCCGAAAACGAAGAAAGATCCCCGACGAGAGAAGATGACCGATTGAGGTACTCTGTTGCCGGGGTATAAGTACCGTGAATACCGAGAAACAAATCAGAAAAAACGGTCGCCTTTTTGCCGTTGCTCATTGCGCTCTGCGCTGTGCTTGTCGGCGCCGGGCTTTATTTTACGTTCGAGGAAAAATTATAATACATCCCACTGTTATGGATAGAAAAAAATTGTTTTTCCTGTCGCTTCTTTGCCTGTCTGTCATCCTCCTTCCCTCATGCTCGACCGACAAGGGGTCGGTATACAGACAGAGCAAAGCACTTATGGACACATACGTGACCGTAACGGTTGTCTCCGATTCGAGGGACAAGGCGAACAAGGCCGTTGAAGACGCTTTTTCCGCAATAGAGCGGTTCGGAGACCTTATCAATTTTTTCTCCGACAAAAGTGAACTTTCCGAAATAAACCGGAACGCCGGCATTGCTCCCGTGAAGGTCTCGGCGCTGACACTTGACGTAGTAGAGAAGAGTCTTTACGTTGCGGACAAGTCAGACGGGGCCTTCGATCCGACAATCGGCCCGGAGATAAGCATGTGGGACTTTCCAAAGAAGATAAAGCCTTCAGACGACGAGATTCGAAAGAACCTTCCGCTCGTCAATTACCGAAATGTCGCCGTAGACAAAAAAGAATCTACGGTCTTTCTCAAAAAGAAGGGAATGATGCTGGATCTCGGCGGAATCGCTAAAGGATACGGGGCAGATCTCGCCGTCGAGGCCCTCAAACGGGACGGCGTAAAGGCCGGTATTGTTGCAATAGCCGGTGATATAAGAACCTTCGGATTGAAGCCCGACGGCACACCCTGGAATATAGGCATCGAGAACCCGCGCCAAAAGGGCGCCTCGGACGAGATCATGGCGACCGTAAAGCTGAGCGATAAAGCGATATCGACTTCGGGCGACTACCAGAGGTACTTCATACTGGACGGACGAAGGTACCACCATCTGCTGGACCCCAGGACGGGATATCCCGCAATGTTCTGCCGGAGCGTAACCGTCATCACGGACAAGGGGGTGTTTACAGACGCGTTTGCGACTGCCGTCTTCGTCCTTGGGCCCGAACGGGGGATGAAGGTATTGCGTGAACTGGGGATGGACGGCGTTATAATTGACGCCCACGGCGATATACTCACAACACCCGGTCTTAAGGGAAAATTGAAGATTGAAGAAAATCATTAGGAGCACGACCCTGGCCGACAGGCTGCTTTTCTTTGTTCTTCTCTTCGGCTCCATCGCCGGGATACTCATATCGCGAGACGCGATGCCCCAGGCCACCGGCGTCATCATCGACGTCGGGGGGAAACCTGCCTACAATTTTTCCATAGACGTTAACAGGACCGTCACTCTTCACGGGCCTTACGGAAAAATGGTCATCGAGATAAAAGACAGGAGAGTCCGCATGGAAGAGGCGCACTGCCCCAACCTGCTCTGCGTCAAACAGGGATGGATTTCAAAGGGGGTGATAGTCTGCCTCCCGAATAAGGTCGTTGTCACGGTTGGCGGAGGGACCGCCGGCCCAAAAGGGGTGGATGCAGTTACAGGATAAATACCGCGTTGCCCTGCTTTCGGCTTACGCCCTCGCCCTCTACGGGTTCGAAGCCCTTCTTCCGACTCCTATTCCATGGCTCAGGCTTGGACTGGCTAATATCATTACGGTCGTTGCTCTTATGCTCTACGGCTTCCGGACCGCAATGATGGTGACGCTTATCAGGATCATTCTGGCCTCTATCTTTACGGGCACGTTTCTGGGTCCCTCGTTCATGCTCAGCTTCAGCGGCGGAGTACTCAGCACGGCCGCCATGGGAATTGTCTTTGTCCTGACCGGAAACCTCTTCGGACCGGTCGGTCTGAGCATTATAGGCGCGCTTTTTCATAACATGGCACAGCTGACGCTGGCGTACTTCCTGTTTATTCAAAGGATAGAAGCGGTGCTTATAATCAGCCCTGTCATAATCCTGATCGGCACCCTGACGGGCCTGGCCAACGGTGTCATTTCCGATCTGCTGATAAAAAACATATTGAAAAAAGAGGACACAACTCTCCAAAATGTACACTGATGAAACTGAAAGACGTCTGAACCAATGAAGATAACGTGCCCTGTCTGCAAACAGACAACGACATGGGAGGAGAATCCCTGGAGGCCCTTCTGCTCCGAAAGATGCAAGTTGATCGACCTCGGGGCATGGGCAGCGGAACGATATAGAATCGAGGGGAAAAAAGAAGAAGAGGAAGACGAGAAAAAACAGGAGGAGTAGTACATGATAAACATCGGTATAGCAGGTGCTGCAGGGAAAATGGGCAGCCGGATAGCAGCCCTCTCCGCAGAATATGAGGGGCTGAGACTCGCAGGCGCGTTCGAAAGAAAGGGTCATAAGGACTCGGGCAGGGACATCGGTCTGATCACCGGAAGCGGAGAAACAGGCATCCGCCTGGCAGACAGCCTGGAAGCTATCATAGATGATGTGGATCTCATTGTCGACTTCACATCCGTAGAGACCACTAAAGAAAACCTCAAGGCGGCCGCCGGAAGAGGAAAGGCCATGATCGTAGGCACAACCGGCTTTACGAGGGAAGACATGAAGGATGTCGAGGCGGCTTCAAGGAGTATTCCCTGTGTTATGGCGTCCAATATGAGTCTCGGGGTGAACCTCCTGCTGAAGGTGCTTCAGGATGTGGCACGTGCCCTTGGCGACGATTACGACATCGAAATAATCGAGGCGCACCACAGGATGAAAAAGGACGCGCCGAGCGGCACGGCAATTAAAATGGCGCAGGTCATTGCGGACGCCGTCGACAGGAATCTGGATGAAGTAGCGGTGTTCGCCCGGAAAGGGATCATCGGACCCCGCACAAGACGGGAAATAGGTATTCAGACCGTAAGGGCAGGGGATATCGTCGGGGAGCATACCGTCATCTTCGGTGGTCTCGGAGAACGGATCGAGATCACGCACAAGGCGTCAAGCAGGGACACCTTCGCCAGGGGAGCACTGAAAGCGGCCCTCTGGCTGGCCGGAAAGCCTGCCGGCCTTTATGACATGCAGGACGTCCTCGGCCTGAAATAGAGTCTGCGTGTAAAGTCGCTGTTTGCGCCCGCTGCCTCTCGGTCCGGCTTGTTGCCGGTATGATAGCGGTCTCAGCGAAAGAGTCGATCCATACACATACCCCAAGCAGGGGCGCTATTCTTTTTCGAACTGGTCTTTCGTTGCGCCGCAGATGGGGCAGACCCAGTCATCAGGCAGAT
This sequence comes from Thermodesulfovibrionales bacterium, assembly GCA_046706685.1. GTDB lineage: Bacteria > Nitrospirota > Thermodesulfovibrionia > Thermodesulfovibrionales > UBA6898 > JARRRD01. The sequence continues at coordinate 19,342 of JBJKPE010000234.1, forward strand.
TTTCAAAAGATGTTCCTGGTGCGATGCCCCCGTCCGGGTCACCGGCTTCGGGATCATATACGTAGCCGCAGATTGTACATTTCCATCTTTCCATGACATAACCTCATTCTTATATCAAAGTTTTATCAGCCTTAGTATCTAATTTTATAGGAATCTCCCAGCCTTTACAAGTCCTCTCCGCCTCCAGTCAGTATTAGCCCGCCTTGTTCATCAACTTCAGACACAAGGGCCGGTCACGAGCACGACCAGGCTGAAATTACCATCCCCCACTTCAGTGAGTGGCCTTTTCTATCGCCCTTCCACCCTGTTCTATGTCCTGGCCCATACCGTGAATTGTATGGCAGCCCGATAAAACGGCAGCGAGTATGACAGTCAAAAGGGCCGAAACAAGTCTTTTGATCATCGCTTTCTTCCTCCCGCAAGTCTCTCTATGAAATATTAATATTTCAAACGGCGAAAAGCAACAACTCAGGTCCCAGTTGGCCGGCCTCTTCAAAGAGCGACGAGGTCGGTTTTCCAGAAATTGCCCGCTCCACTGAGTGGTCTCACCCGCAATAGAAATTCATTGAATAAACGCCCTTCTTTTGATATAGTATCAGAGATTTCATTATGGAGATCCAGGAAAAAAAATCGATAATCGAGGCGCTGCTCTTCGTCGCTGGCGAACCGGTCGCGCCCTCGGTTCTTAAGGGCATAACTGAAATTCCTGAGGCCGAGGTCAAACAGATCCTCGACGGCCTGGTCTCGGAATACCGGGAGAGGAACGGCGGGCTCCAAATCATCGAAATCGCAAACGGCTACCAGATGGTAACAAGCCCCGACTGTGCCCGCTCGATAAGAACATTCAGGAGCACAAACACATCGAATAAACTTTCCATGCCTGCACTCGAAACCCTTGCGATCGTCGCCTACAACCAGCCGATTATCAAGGCCGAGATAGAGCAGATACGCGGAGTCAATTCAGACGGAGTCATTAAGACTCTTATCGAGCGAAGGCTTATCAAGATCATGGGCCGCAAGGAGATGCCCGGGAGGCCGCTCCTCTACAGTACCACTCGCGAGTTTCTCCAGTACTTCGGACTCAAGGACTTGACCGAACTGCCGACAATCAAGGAGCTTAACAGGGAGGAGGCGGCTTGAAAATCTGCTCATTTTCTGCGTGGAAACTCTCGTGCGCTCTCTTGTTGTCCCTTCTTGTCCTTTGCGCAGGCGCAAACGCTTACGCGAGTATCCGGTACACCGTACGAAAGGGCGACACTCTCTCGGGCATAGCGCACAGGTACAAGGTGAGCGTCAGGGCGATACGTCACGTCAACAGGGTTAAAGCGGAGCGACTCAAACCCGGATCGAGGATCCTGATTCCGGTAAAGCACGAGACCGCTGGCAGGACAGTCAGGAAATCCGCAGAGACCGCGGAGGCCGCCTCAAACGAAACACCCCGGTCCGGCTTATACAGAAACGACGACCTGAAATCGGTAAGACAAACCGCCTCGGACCTTTATCACACAGTAAAGAGAGGAGATAGCCTCTCCTCCATTGCCAGGGAATACTATGTCACAGTTGCCGACCTCAAAGACCTGAACGGGCTCAGGACTTCGAGACTGAAAAGGGGTCAGAAACTGCTCATACGGACAGCAGGGCCAAGAACGTACGTTGTCAAAAAAGGCGATAATCTCTGGAAGATAGCGAAGAAGTTCAACATTGATCCCGACGACCTTATGGAAATAAACGAGATGGAGACGCCCGTTGTAAAAGCAGGCCAGAAACTCTACCTCCAGGAGACCGTCGAAGATTCTGCTACGGCGGAGGCATACGCCGGTGTGGTCGAAAAGAAGGACGACAAGGATGCCAGCGGGGTTCCGGCTCCGGAAGAGGCCGCCGGCGAGCCCGCCCCCGGCAGGCTGGTTACCTTCGCCAAAAAGATGCTTAACATACCGTACAAGTTCGGCGGCAACAGTATCCTCGGGATAGACTGTTCTGCTTATGTGAAGAAGGTATACGGGCTCTTCGGGATCGACCTGCCGAGAACCGCCAGGGAACAGTTCAATTCGGGAGAGCCTATAGACAAGGACCAGTTATCGGTCGGGGACCTCGTCTTTTTCAGAACTTACGCCTCTTTTCCCTCCCACGTCGGCATCTATATCGGCAATAATCTTTTCATCCACGCATCATCGAAGGGCAGAAAGGTGACAATCAGCAGTCTCGACACTCCATACTTCCTCAAGAGGTTCATAGGGGCCAAGAGGCTCTTGACCGAAGGATTGCAGGAAGGACTGCCAGACGGAGGAGTAACGGACGGCACGGCCGAAGAGGTTCACTGAGTTCTGAACAGTTCAGGATAGATTTTAGACTGAAAAATTCCTCCTAAGAGCCTGTCGGACTTAGGCCGTGTATGCAACTGTCTTTGCATCGGAACAGTCGTAACCGGGTGAATCTGCCGTATATTATTTCAAACATAGTTGGCAAGCAGCTTTCCAGCCCTCTATAAATC
>JBJKPE010000235.1:0-27606 GCA_046706685.1 Thermodesulfovibrionales bacterium
TAATCATCAACCATGTAAAAGAAGGCGTCGAACTCGCGCGACAGTACAAACTCCCCAAATCGATCATAGATATTATCAGGCAGCATCACGGCAATTCCCTGATAACCTACTTTTACGAAAAGGCAAAAGAACAGGATGAAGGTAATGCGCCTACCGAAGAGGACTACCGCTATCCCGGGCCGAAGCCACAGACAAGGGTAGCCGCCCTCGTGATGATGGCGGATGCCGTTGAAGCCGCCTCAAAGGTTCTGACCGATCCTACCCCGGCGAGGATCTCGGCCCTCGTGGACAAGATCATAAACCGCATATTCCTGGAGGGACAACTGGATGAATGCGAGCTCACGCTGAAAGACATATCAGGGATAAAAAAGAGGTTCACGCATACGCTGACCGGCATATTCCACAAGAGGATCGATTATCCCGGGTTCGACTTTTCCGATGAAAATATATTTAGAGAACAGACAAAGCTCGACAAGAATAAATCAGAAGAGGGTAAAAAGGGAGTTAAGCAGGGCGCTGCGGCTGCTCGGTCTTCACAAAGCTGAACTGAGCGTTCTCTTTGTAAACAGCAGCAGGATGTCTTGCCTTAACGGCCGCTATCGCGGCATTGCCAGACCGACGGACGTTCTTTCCTTCCCGATGATGGACCCGTGTTCCGACACCCCCTCTATCCTCGGCGACATCGTCGTCTGCGTGCCGAAGGTGTTGAGTCAGGCAAAGGAATACGAAGTCACTTTCTACGACGAATTACTGAGGCTGCTTCTGCATGGACTGCTCCATCTCCTGGGCTATGACCACGAGGTTAGCACTTATCAAAGAAGAAAAATGGAAAAAAAAGAGAGGGAACTCATGCATGCCGTTAAGACAGTGGCTTAAGAGCGCCAACTTCGCCATAGAGGGCATACTTCAGGGCGCGAAGACCCAAAAGCACCTGAGATATCATTTTTTTTCAGCCGCACTTGCGCTCGTAGGAAGTTATGTCGTCGGTGTTTCCCGCATTGAATTCCTGCTCATAGCCCTGGCTGTGATCCTGGTGCTCACGACCGAGATGCTGAATTCGGCGGTAGAAGCCGTTGTGGACCTTTTGTCTCCGGAATTCAGCGAGAAGGCCCGCGTAGCCAAGGACATTGCCGCCGGCGCCGTGCTGATTGCCGCCTTCGGCGCCGCGGTGATCGGATATGTCATTCTCTTCCCCCACTTGGAGGTTTTTTTCCACGAGGGTTTCCGCATCGCAAGGCATTCAAAAGGGGAAATCTCTCTAATAGCCCTCATTATTGTGATGATTTCGGTCATTATCGCGAAGTCCCATTTCGGCAAAGGTCATCCGCTGAGCGGGGGGTTCCCCAGCGGTCACGCGGCCCTCGCCTTTTCGATATGGATGTCGGTCACTTATGTTACGGAGAATTTTCTTATATCTTTTCTTTGCTTCATCCTCGCTGCCGCAATTGCCCAGAGCAGGGTTGCGGTGAAGGTGCACAGTCCGTGGGAAGTGATAGCCGGAGCCCTGATGGGCTCCGCCCTGACTTTTCTGCTCTTCACCATTTTTTTCTGAACGAAGGTACAACCGCCCTCTGTGCCTCATCACTGCAAAGTCACTGCACTCTAATGCAGCAACGAAACACCGGCCGTTACAGCACAGAATGTCAGCAAAAATAATCCTGCGATGAAAATAATGTCTGCAATGCGTTCATAGTTTTCCCTCCTTTGCAAAGACCTCATAGATGCATATAAAAAAAAGGCTGAAAACATAAACAGAATGACAGAGGGGAGCATCATATCATCTATGATTGCCTTGGATGTCGGACCTGCTACGTTGATAAAACTAAGTATCGCAAAACAAAGGCCAGGTAAGTTCCCGGAAGTCGAGACAATATGTTCTGAAATATTGCGCCGATCGTCTTTCTCTAAATGCATAATTGCCTCCGGACTAAACTTAATTAAACCCTTTCGCAGTATTGTTCATGATCAGTGCGGATACTTTCCACCCTCCACCAAGCGCCTTGATAAGAAGTACGGCGGCAGTCAGTCGGTTACCCGTGATCTGCGCCGCAGCCCTTTGATTACCAAGCGCTATTGTTTGTGCGCTGATGACATTAAGATATGACGCGACTCCGGCTTTATACTGGTTCGTAATGACCTCAACAGTTTGCTCAGCAGCCTTCACCGCCTCGTCCTGTGCGCGTGCCTCCTCCTCAAGAATACGAAGGGCAGCCAGGTTGTCTTCTACTTGCTGAAACCCGGAGAGCACAGTCTGCCGGTAAAACGCCACATTTCCGTCATAGGCTGCCCGCGCTTCTTCGGTCAGTGCGCGGCGCAAGCCCCCCTCAAATATCGTCTCGGCAATCGCAGGGCCAACCGCCCAGAAACGGCTTGGCCATGTAAGCCACTGGGACAACGAGGAGGATTGATAGCCGCCTGACGCGCTCAGCGTAACAGTGGGATAAAAAGCCGCCTCCGCTACGCCGATCTGAGCATTGGCTGCAGCAACATTCCTCTCCGCCGAAGCGATATCGGGCCTGCGTTCAAGAAGCTCGGAGGGCAGGCCGACGGGTATCTCCGGCAGTTTTAGCGGGGACTTCTCATTAAAAGGACTGAAGGGAATTGAAAACTCCGACGCCGGTTTTCCAATAAGCAGCGCGATGGCGTGTTCGATTTGTGCCCGCTGCACGCCGATGTCAATCGCCTGTGCCTGCGTCGTCTTTAATTGTGTCTCCGCCTGAAGCACGTCCGCCATGGAGACGACCCCTCCGGCATACAGGTTTTTTGTTAAATGAAGCGATTCCTGATATGCGATCACGGTGCCATCCAAAATCTTTTTCTGAGTGTCCAGCGCACGCAATTGAAAGTAGTCCTGGGCAAGTGAGGTCTGGGCACTCAAGCGGGCCGATTCAAGATCCGCCTCACTGGCCTGCGCACTCGCCCGGCTTGATTCTACTGTCCGGCGCACCCTTCCCCACACATCCATATCCCACGTTGCGTCAACGGGCAATGAGTAGTCGGAGGAATTGGTCGAAGAGGTCAAATGTGCAGTGGAAGCAGAAGTTCGGGAACGCGTGTAGGAAACACCCGCCGTGATCGTGGGGAAATAACCTGCTCTGGCCGCCTTTACCAGCGCCAGGGCCAGCCGATACTGCGCCTCGGCCTGAATGATGTTCTGGTTAGTTATGGTTATGCCCGCTTCGAGCGAATTCAGAAAAGGATCGTTAAAGAGCTGCCACCATTGTCCCCTGATGGACGCGTCCCCCGGTTGGGCAACTTTCCATCCCCCAGTTTCCTTATAGTGCATCGGCACCGCAGCTGACGGCTTGACGTAATCCGGGCCGACTGTGCAGGAGAACAAACCTACCAGCGTCCCGGCGGCGACTATGAGATGTATTGTTCCTGATAATTTTGGTCGCATGAGCCTTCTCGCTCTAAAAAAAATTCCCGGTATCCTCATTCAACTTTCCTCCTGGATGTAACACTTTGCCGGGATCTTTCCTCTCCGCGAATCCAGAGCCTGAAGCGATCCAGATAAAGATACATCACCGGCGTCGTATAGAGAGTAAGCATCTGGCTGAAAATGAGCCCTCCGACAATCGTAATGCCAAGCGGACTCCGGAGTTCCGAGCCCACGCCTCCGCCCACGGCCAGCGGCAGCGCACCCAGCATCGCCGCCATCGTGGTCATCATGATCGGCCTGAACCGAAGGAGCGCCGCCTGATATATCGCCTCCTCGGGGGCCTTGCCTTCCTTGCGCTCCGCCTCAAGGGCAAAGTCTACCATCATAATACCGTTTTTCTTCACCAGTCCGATGAGTAAAATAATGCCGATCACCGCTATCAGGCTCAGATCCATATGGAGAAACAGGAGTGCAAGCACGGCCCCGACCCCTGCGGAAGGAAGCGTGGAGAGGATCGTGACCGGATGGATATAGCTTTCATATAATATCCCCAATACGATATAGACAGTCAGCAGCGCCGCAAGGATAAGCAGGGGCTCGTTTGCCAGCGACGACTGAAAGGCCTCGGCAGTGCCCTGAAAGCTTGCGCTTATGCTTGCCGGCATATGCATTTGCCGCGCCGTTTTTTCGATTGCCTTTACCGCGTCTCCCAGCGCAACACCCTGAGCCAGATTAAATGATATGGTCACAGAAGGATAAAGACCCTGATGGCTCACGCCAAGGGCCGAGGATGTCTGCTTATAACGGGTAAACGCACTCAGAGGAGTCATGTCCCCCGATGATGTCGGCACATATATGTCCTTCAGTGTGTCCGGATATTGCCAGTAACTGGGCTCAACCTCCATCACCACATGATACTGGTTTAAGGGTGTATAGGTAACCGCCACCTGGCGCTGCCCGAATGCGTCATACAGGGTATCATCAAGAAGCTGCGGCGTCACACCCATGCGTGATGCGGTGTCTCGGTCTATGGCCAGTTCCGCCTGCAATCCCTTATCCTGCAGATCGCTGTTTATGCCTGTTATCTGGGGCAACTTCCGAAGCTGCTGCTCTATACGCCTGGACCACGAATCGAGCTCGTCGAGATCCGCCCCTTGAAGCGTATACTGATACAGCCCGGCGCTGATTCTTCCGCCTATGCGCAGGTCCTGGACGGGCTGCAGAAAAGCCGGCGCCCCGGCTACTGAGCTGAGCTTTTTGCGTAATCGCGCTATAATCTGCTGTATGCCGGCCTTCCGCTCCTCAAAAGGTTTCAATGTAATGAACATACGTCCCGTATTGGTTGTGGAGCCCCCGCCTCCACCTCCACCTGTGAAGCCTACGGTATAGGTCACGTCGGGATCTTTGCTGACAATGCCGACTATCTCTTCAAGCTTCTTCTGCATATGCTGAAAAGAGATATCCTGTGAGGCCTGAATGGTGCCTGCAATGCGTCCCGTATCCTGCTCAGGGAAAAAACCTTTCGGAATAATAATAAACAGAAAGATGCTCGTTGCGAGGGCCGCCCCAACCAGACTGATCATAACACGGGGATGCCTGAGCGACCACCAAAGGCTTCTCTCATAGTTCCGGTGCAGCCATACAAAAACCCTCTCGCTCGCCCTGAACACGCGCCCATGCGTATACGTGCGCTCGGCCCTCAGAATCGTGGCGCACATCATGGGCGTTGTTGTCAGTGACAGGATCAGGGAGATAGACACGGCAACAGAGAGGGTTACGGCGAATTCCCTGAACAGGCGTCCTACCATGCCTCCCATCAGAAGCAAAGGGGTGAATACCGCAATAAGGGAAACGCTCATGGACAACACGGTAAAGGTGATCTCCCTGGCTCCGAGCAGGGCCGCCTGCAAGGGGGGGGTGCCGCCCTCCATGTGCCTCGTGATATTTTCAAGCACCACAATTGCATCGTCGACGACGAACCCGGTTGCGATGGTAAGCGCCATAAGGGAGAGATTGTCCAGGGAATATCCCAGAAGGTACATCACGCCGAATGTTCCGATAAGCGACACGCCAACCGATACCGCCGGGATGAGCGTCGCCCGGACGTGCCTGAGAAACCCGAACACCACCAGAATGACAAGGAAACTCGCTATGATGAGCGTCAGTTTGACATCGTGCAGGGAACCCCGTATCGGCGGTGTCCGGTCGACAACAACAGACACATTTACCGCCCCCGGAAGGGCCGCCTCCAACTGGGGAAGCAGACCGCGAATGGTGTCGACAGTCTTGAGTATGTTCGCGCCCGGCTGGCGGAATATGATCACCATAACCGCCGGCTTTCCGTTAACCAGCCCCGCCGTTCGTACATCCTCCACCGAATCCTCCACTTTGGCCACATCCGGCAGGCGCACCGCAGCCCCCGCCTTATATGAAATGATAACGGACTTGTACTGATCAGCCGCCGACAACTGATCATTGGCGTGCAGCTCCCACGACTTGCTCTGGTCCCACAATTGTCCTTTCGGACGACTGACCGTAGTGGCGGCAATAGCGCTTCGAACATCCTCAAGGCTAATGCGGTACCGGCTCAGCTGAAGGGGGTTCAGCTCTACCCGCACCGCCGGCAGAGAGCTGCCGCCCACAAATACCTGACCGACCCCCTGCACCTGAGAGAGTCTCTGCGCCATGATCGTAGAGGCGGCGTCATACATCTCTGCCTTGGTTTCAGTATCAGACGTAAGCCCAAGGATAAGAATGGGCGCGTCAGCCGGGTTGACCTTGCGGTAGGTCGGATTCGAAGGCAGATTCGAAGGCAGATACGCACGGGCCGCATTGATCGCCGCCTGCACATCGCGCGCCGCGCCGTCGATATTGCGGTTCAGATCGAATTGTAAAGTTATGCTCGTCGTTCCACGGTAACTCGTGGAGGTCATTTCTGTAACCCCTGCTATAAACCCGAATTGCCGCTCAAGCGGCGCCGCAACCGATGTGGCCATCGTTTCCGGGTTTGCGCCGGGGAGAGAGGCGGATACCGAGATTGTCGGAAAATCCACCTGAGGCAGCGGCGATACCGGCAAATGTCTGTATGCAATGATGCCCGAAATGGCGATCCCGATTGTGAGGAGCGTCGTGGCCACCGGCCTGGTGATAAACGTGGAGGAAAAGCTCATGGCCTGTCTTTGGACTGAATGCCGCTTTTTGGATCTTCCGGACGGCGATGACGAAAGCGCCCCGACAAACGGTCAAACGCCAGATAGATGACCGGAGTTGTATACAGGGTAAGCACCTGGCTTATGATCAGGCCGCCGACTATCGAGATGCCGAGCGGCCTCCGCAGCTCAGAGCCCATGCCCCCGCCGAGCGCCAGCGGCAATGCCCCCAGTATAGCAGCCATCGTCGTCATCATGATCGGCCTGAACCGCAGGAGTGATGCTTCATAGATCGCCTCTTCGGGTGGCTTGCCTTCCTTTCTCTCCGCGTCAAGTGCAAAATCCACCATCATGATGCCATTTTTCTTGACAATACCGATAAGCAGGATGATACCGATCACCGCCACAACACTCAGCTCGGTATGGAAAAACAGCAGTGCGACCACCGCTCCAACCCCAGCCGAAGGAAGCGTGGAGAGAATGGTAACCGGATGAATATAGCTCTCATACAATACACCAAGCACGATATAGACCGTCACCAGCGCCGCAAGGATGAGCAGCGGCTCGTTCAAAAGCGCAGCCTTGAACGCCTCGGCGGTTCCCAGGAAAGTTGTCCTGATGCTCAGCGGCAGGCCTATCTTTTGAGTAATCCTCTCTACCGCATCGACGGCATGGCCAAGCGAGACACCGGGGGCGAGACTAAATGAGACCGTGGCTGCCGGAAACTGTCCGAGATGGCTTATCAGAAGCGGCCCCGTCCCGTCCGTCATGCGGGTAATTGCGCCGAGCGGCACCTGACCGCCGGTTGTACCGCCGAGATAGATGGATTGCAGTGCGCCCGGCCCCTTTTGAAATTCGGGATCGACGGCGAGAATAACGCGATACTGGTTGAGCTGCGTAAAGATGGTTGATACCTGCCTTTGTCCGAAGGCGTCGTACAGCGTATCGTCGATGAACTGAGGCGTAATGCCCAGCCGGGAGGCGGTAGGCCGGTCGATATCGAGTATCGTCTGAAGCCCCTTGTCCTGGATGTCGCTGCTTACCTGGCGAAGCTCTGGCTGAGAACGCAGGGCATCGACCACCCTGGGCGTCCAGGTATTTAATTCATCGGCGCTCGGATCTTCGAGTATATACTGAAACTGTGAGCGGCTTACGGTCGTGTCGACCGTGAGGTCCTGTACCGGCTGCATGTATAGCCTGATGCCTTTCACGCCTTCGAGCTCCGTCTGAAGCCGGCTAATGACCTCGACAGCGCTTGTCCTTCGTTCCGACAGCGGCTTGAGGTTAATCAGGATGCGTCCGCTGTTGAGCGTCATGTTTGTTCCGTCCACGCCGATAAATGAAGACAGGCTTTCGACCGCAGGATCTCTCAGGATCACCCTGGAGAGCGCCTGCTGCTCCGCCGCCATGGCAGGGAAGGAAATCGACTGAGACGCTTCGGAAATCCCCGTGATTACGCCGGTATCCTGGATCGGGAAAAATCCCTTCGGCACGTAAATATACAGAAGCACCGTGAGAACCACCGTTGCCGCGACGACCAGCAGCGTGGCGGTCTGGTGTCGGAGCACCCACTTGAGCGTCCTTCCATAGGCAGCAATGGTCCTGTCGAATGCGTCCTGCGATATCCTGTAAAATCTCCCCTGACGCTCTAGTGGTGTATGTTTGAGCAGCCGTGCGCACATCATCGGCGTAAGAGTAAGCGAAACCACGGCAGAGATCAGAATGGTAACGCCGAGGGTGATTGCAAACTCCCTGAACAGCCGGCCCACAACGTCCCCCATAAAAAGCAGCGGGATCAGCACTGCAATGAGCGAGACCGTCAGCGACACGATCGTAAAGCCGATCTGCCCTGAGCCCTTGAGAGCCGCCTCAAGGGGGGAATCTCCCTGTTCAAGGTACCGTGAGATGTTTTCAATCATGACGATGGCGTCATCAACCACAAAGCCGGTGGAAATCGTGAGCGCCATCAAGGACAGGTTGTTAAGGCTGAATCCCAGCAGGTACATCGCCCCGAAGGCCCCCACAAGAGAAACGGGCACCGCCACGCCGGGGATCGAGGTTGCCGAGAGGTTGCGCAGAAACAGAAAGATTACCAGGATGACGAGAAAGACCGCCAGCATCAGTTCGAATTGAACGTCATTTACGGAGGCCCGGATGGTTGTGGTGCGGTCTGTCAGCACCGTGACTTTAATCGCCCGGGGCAGGGTGCCCTGAAGCACGGGCAGCAATTTCTTGATCCTGTCTACTACCTGGATGACGTTGGCCCCCGGCTGCCGCTGGATGTTGACTATTACCGCCGGTGTGGCGTTCATCCATGCCGCCTGATTTACATTTTCGGTCCCATCGACGACCCGGGCGACGTCAGACAACCGTACCGGAGCACCATTGCGATAGGCGACAATGACGGGACGGTATTCGTCGGCCGAAAAGATCTGGTCGTTCGCTCCGATTACATAGGACTGCCGGGGGCCGTCGAACCCTCCTTTTGCCTGGTTGACATTGGCCGCTGCCAGAGCCGTTCGAAGGTCCTCCAGGTTGAGATTGTATGCAGCCAGCGCCGTGGGGTTGGCGTAGACCCGCACCGCAGGCCTCTGGCCCCCGCTGATACTTACAAGGCCCACGCCGGGAAGCTGGGAAATCTTCTGTGCAAATCGCGTGTCCGCCAGATCCTCCACTTTCGGAAGTGGAAAGGAATCGGAGGTCAGCGCCAATGTCAGGATCGGCGCATCCGCAGGGTTTACCTTGCTGTAAACCGGCGGATTCGGCAGATCGCGCGGCAGGAAAGTGGCGGCCGCATTGATGGCCGCCTGCACTTCCTGCTCGGCGACATCCAGACTCATGGTGAGCGCAAACTGCAGGGTAATAACCGAGCCGCCTCCGGAGCTCGTCGATCTCATCTGGGTCAACCCGGGCATCTGTCCGAACTGGCGTTCCAGAGGGGCGGTCACGGACGAGGCCATGACATCCGGGCTTGCACCCGGATAAAAGGTGCGCACCTGAATCGTCGGGTAATCCACCTGGGGCAGAGCGGAAACCGGTAGTTGCCGGTAAGCGACGAAACCGGCCAGGACAATGGCGATCATCAGCAGTGTTGTCGCAACCGGCCGTTCTATGAAAGGGCGGGAAATATTCACTTTCTACCGGCCTTTTTTCGGATTTGGGAGACTGCTGCGCGCATTCTGCTTTACGACGCCCTGGAGCCGCACCTCCACTTTACTCCCCACACGAAGTCTGTCGGCGCCCTCCACTACCACCAGCTCGCCGGGACCAAGGCCGGCGCTTGCCACTGCATTATCCTCCTGTATTACACCGAGACTTACGGGGCGCATGGCAACGGTTTGATCGGCCTTTACAACGTATACGAACGTTCCTTTCGGTCCGCGCTGAATTGCTTCTGCCGGAATAACAGTGGCGTCGTGCAGGGTTTCTATGAACAACCTGGCATTGACGAACTGATTTGGAAAAAGTTCATTGCCTTTGTTGGCGAAGATCGCCCTGAGCCGCACGGTGCCCGTATTCGGATCGATCTGGTTGTCAATGGCATGCAAAATACCGGTCGCAAGTTTGTGCTGCTGCTCCCGGTCATAGGCATCAACGGTGAGCTTGACGCCCGGCTTCCGTCCTTCCAGCACTTTTAACAGATCATCTTCAGAGATGGGGAATATCACGGTTATAGGCTGAATCTGTGTAATAACGACCAGGCCGTTGATATCTGTGGCGTGAACGATGTTGCCTTCGTCGACGAGGCGCAGCCCCACCCGTCCGCTGACTGGAGCGGTAATGCGGCAATAGAGAAGATTCAGTTTAGCGCCGTCGATCGTACCCTGATCCGTTTTAACTGCGCCCTCGTACTGGTGGACCAGCGACTCCTGCGTGGCCACCTGCTGCTCCTGAATCGAGTTCTGCGCCAGCAGGAGGCGGTACCGCTCAAGATCCACCCGGGCGTTCTTGAGGAGGGCTTTGTCCTTGATCAGCTGTCCCTCGGCCTGGGTCAGCTGCACTTCATAGGGCCGCGAATCTATTTGCACCAGAAGATCTCCGCGTTTGACAACCTGGCCTTCGCGGTAAAGGACTTTCATCACTTCGCCGTCGATACGGGTTTTTACGGTAACGGTGTTTACAGGTACAACTGATCCGATACCGCTGATATAAACATGCACATCCTTCGTTTTTACCGGCGCAGCCACTACCGGCAGGCGTAATGGAACCGGGCCGGCCTTCTGCTCGCCATTCTTGGATTGAGGCCTGATCACCAGTAAGTACAGGCCGACAGATACGAGGCAGATCGTCGCAATCCACCAATATTTCCGCGATTTGGAAGAGCGTTTTCGCTCAGGAATACCGGTCTGCTTATCATCTTGACTGTGCATTATGGTCATGGCTTCACTATAGATTTTCCGTCATTCTGCCGGGGACGTACCCGTCTTGTTCCTTTTAAACTAAGCCGACTATTCCATTCTTCCCGAGAAAAAACCGGAACATTTTTTTCATATCAGGAATCCCGGAATTTTCTGTCATCATATGGCTTCAGGAACAGTATATCTGTTAGCGCGGTAATTGAATAGTACAAGTCAAATCGCATGTGTGATCCCCGGGTCTTGAAGCATTATTGATCCGTCAGGCGACTTCTGCAGAATACGCGTCTAGAGATGAACTTTCCTCTTTCAACGCCTTTCGCCCGGCGTATTTAGTATCCGTTCTCCGGCAAAGGCGGAGGATAGTCGGCAGGGGGAGGAGGAGACGCCCACCTCTGCGATGAATATGGCGCAGTACCACCTTGCCGCCGGTAGCCCGGGATCTGATTTCCTTTCGCGTACATACACTGGAGGTACGCGTGGTCATAACGCCGTTGAACCGCGTAATAGGAGCCTGAAGCATAGCCCGTAGCGGCAGCGCTCCCGAAGAGAAGTCCTGTACCGGCCCCTATCGCAGCACCTGCGCCCATTTTGCCTGATGCACTCCCGATGGCCGCTCCAGCTGCTGCACCCACGGCCGTACCAACAGCGGCACTCCCGACCGCTGATCTCTGTGCGGCCTGTTGTCCCGTCACTCCTCCAACCTGCTCATAAGCATACTGACGACAAGAGGCATCGTCGATACGGAACTGATCGAAGCTTTTACCGGCACCGGGAAGGGCCATGACGCTTGGCCCTGTCGGAACCGTAGCGCATGCTGCAAGAGTTGCAGCCGCTATCAGAAGTGAGAATTTCAGCACCGGCTCTATCAGTCTCATCTTTTGTCCAAACGTCCGAAATCTTCCCGTCATTTCTTATGCTCCTGCTTTGTACAATTTATAAAGTCAGCTGAACGCCCCTTCATCGCTTTTTTGGGGTGGGAGGGGGCTTTGATGAGGCGTTCAGCCGCCGGCGCCTTTTCAGGCGCTTATCCTGCTTGGTGTCGCGCCGCCTTCGGAACCGTATTCATCACGAACTTTCGACACAAATATATTCCTTCATTGCGAAGAAGTGCCGCTCCTTTCGGCACATAGTCCCACTTTAGCCGCTCCGTCCAGATGGCCGCAATTTCCGAATTCACAGGCCCTCTTCCAGTCCAGACAGGCCAATTCCATAGGAACGCTTCCAATAATGTCATATGTCCAAGAATCGGCCGGCTGCAGGTGGAGGGCGCTTGTGAGATCAGAAATAGCGAGGTCATAGCGCCCGATGATTGCGTAAGTGATACCGCGATTATAACGGGTTTTCGCCTCGTCCGGAGATATGTCAATGGCCTTTGTAAAGTCGGCGATAGCGAGGTCGTATTGTCCTTTTCTTGAATAGGCGATTCCACGGTTATTGTAAGTCTCAGCCGACAATGGCTCGATGGCGAGCGATCTTGTGAATTCCGATATGGCGAGATCGTATTGGCCCTTCTTTGCGTCTACGACGCCCTGGTCGTTCAATTTTTTAGACAATAGAGCTTTCTGGCTGACATTCCCAGAAGGAAGAATCTGTGGTCCGGGTAAGGCATCGTCCAGGGATGCTGTTTGCATAACCTGACGGTTCGTCTTCGTAACAATGTCCTCTGCCGAAGCAGTTTCGGCGACCATAAATAGCAGTGCAAGCAGCTGCAAAACAGGCCAGATCTTTTTCAGGCTGCCGTCATTTTTACGATTGCATGCGTTCATATTAGACTCATCTCACTTTCTTCATAAAAAAATATCGCTCAAAAGAATACCGGCCCGCCAGGTGACATTGGCCTCCGACGCCTAAGGGTGCGTGGGGCTCACCCCTCTTCGTCGCGACACTACTGGTTGTCCGGGGGTGACTCCAGTTTCGACTGGAGCCCGGCAATACTGCGCTGCATCCGCTGGGTAAGCTTCGCTATCCTGTTTTTCACCGCATTTTGCTGATCCGGAGTCAGCAAAGCCATAATCTGGCTGAAGATTTGTGTCCTTAAGACCGTCATATTCCCCTGAGCATCCGCCAGTGTGCTGTATGCGGCCCGGACAGCATTTGCGTCAAATGCGCCCCCAGTCGTAAGCGACACCAGATTCTTCCTGGCCTGGAGCACCTCCACTCTTCCGGCAAGCAGCGCGTCTCTGTGCGACTGCATGATCCCTTTGACCTGTTGCTTCTGCTGATCCGTGAGATCAAGCCCTCTTAGGAGGCGCCCCATCATAAGCCCTTCTCCCATGCCGTGATATGTATGTGCTTCTGCAAGCATGGCGCCAAACAGCACCACCAGTGATAAAGAAACTGCCAACACCGAATACCTGTTAAACACTTTCATTTTGTTACCTCCTTGCAATTATAATCCGATGATTTATCCTACCGCGGAATCTCTTAAGTGTGGGTTAAGGGTAATTTAAGAATGGAAAAGTATTGTAAATTCCGAAAAACTTTTCTTTACAATTCTTAACGAAGACAGAAGAAGAGCGGCTATTTTTTCTGTATCCTTATGAATGATCCGTAAAATAGCTCGAACAGCTTGCAGCCTGAATTCACTTTTACTTGATCATGGAGGAGATGGCCTTGAACTCGGCGGTCCCTGCTCTTTCGAGCAACTGAAACAGGACTGTCTCCGTGCACGAGATCACAGCGCCAGCACTCTTCATGAATTCCAGCCCTACTCTGAAATTCTCTTTCGCCCTCGAGCATACCGCGTCTTCGACTACGTGAACAGAATAGTCGTCTTTCATGAGCCCGAGGGCAGTCTGAAGGACGCACACATGGGCTTCCATCCCTGCAAGGATGACCTTCTTTCTGCCTGTTTCGTTCAGTTTCAGATGGAACGAAGATTCCCCGCAGCAATCAAATGTAATCTTCTCCACAGGTTCGTACCGCGCCGTTCTGTCCCTTATTTCCGGGACGGTCGGTCCAAGCCCCTTCGGGTATTGCTCGGTGAGTATAAGCGGAAGCCCGAGCAGATCGGCGCCTTCAATGAGGCGAACACAGTTGGAGACAACCTTCTCCCTCTGCGTCATGACCGCCGCCAGACGCTCCTGCACGTCCACGATCACAACAACAGCATTGTTCCTGTCCAGAAAATACTTATCCATTATTGAGCCTTACAGTTATATACTCTTTCCAAAAGAAGGAGTGCGTACAAAAAGTACCCATATTCTGCGCAGCTCAGCAACGTACCTCGCGACTGCCGAATACGTCACACGTGAATCACCGGTCGCTATGTCTCCCGCTTCTGTAATCAGGACAGATCCTGCCGCCATACAAGGCCTTCTTATGCACGCCCTTCCCTTTTCTTCCTGACAGCACGGCCTAAAGTCTTTCCTTCACCAGCCTGTCGACAACCGACGGATCGGCGAGTGTCGACGTGTCACCCAGCTCTTCCACCTGGCCCCAGGCTATCTTCCTCAAGATCCTTCGCATGATCTTTCCGCTTCTTGTCTTCGGCAGTCCGGGAGCGAACTGGAGCTTGTCGGGAGTTGCTATAGGACCTATGACAGTCCGCACATGTCCCACCAGGATTTTTTTAAGTTCCTCTGAAGGCGTAATCCCCTCCTTCAGTGTCACATAAACATAGATGCCCTCCCCTTTGACTTCGTGGGGGAAGCCGACCGCAGCGGCCTCCGCCACATCCTCATGACTCACAAGTGCGGACTCAACCTCCGCCGTGCCGAGCCTGTGGCCCGAGATATTGATGACGTCGTCAATTCTTCCCATCAACCAGTAGTCACCGTCCTCGTCAACCCTCGCACCGTCACCGCTCAGATACTTGCCGGGAAATCTTGAGAAATAGACATCCTTGATGCGCTTATTCTCGGGATCGCCAAATGTCCCCCTCAGCATGCCCGGCCATGGTTTTTCTATGACGAGATATCCGCCTTCGTTCTCCCCTGCCGTAGAGCCGTCCTCCTTCAGCACTTTAGGGACTACGCCCGGAAAAGGCCGGTTGGCGGAACCCGGCTTCAATGTCATGGCCCCGGGAAGAGGAGTTATCAGAATCCCCCCGGTCTCCGTCTGCCACCACGTGTCCACTATGGGAAGCCTGCCTCCTCCGACATGGACGTGATACCACATCCAGGCCTCAGGATTAATCGGCTCGCCAACCGTCCCGAGAACCCTGAGAGACGAAAGGTCGTGCTTTTTGACCCAGGTATCTCCCTCTCTCATCAACGCCCTTATCGCGGTAGGCGCCGTATAAAAAATATTGACCTTGTGCTTGTCCACTATCTCCCAGAACCTCCCGGCGTCGGGATAGGTCGGGACTCCCTCAAACATCAGGCTTGTAGCCCCCTCCGCAAGGGGTCCGTATACAATGTAGCTGTGGCCGGTGACCCACCCTATATCGGCTGTGCAGAAATGTATGTCTTCCTCCTGGTAATCAAAAATCCACTTGAATGTCAGGTTGGTATAAAGGAGATATCCGCCAGTAGTGTGCAATACCCCTTTGGGCTTACCCGTAGATCCCGATGTATACAGGATGAAAAGAGGGTCCTCCGCGTCCATCTGCTCAGGCTCGCAATAATTCGAAATATCCGGGGCCCTCATCTCTTCATGCCACCAGAAGTCCCTGCCGGGCTCCATGTCCATGCCTTCGCCCGTCCTGCTGACCACGACCATTTTCTCAACGGTAGGGCATTCCTGTACCGCTACGTCGGCATTCGACTTTAGCGCAACCTGCCTTCCTCCCCTGACGCCATGGTCCGCGGTTATCACCAATTTTGCCTTGCAGTCCTGGATCCTGTCTTTAAGGGCCTGGGCGCTGAACCCGCCGAAGACAATGCTGTGTATGGCGCCGATCCTGGCACATGCGAGCATCGCAATTGCAAGCTCGGGGATCATCGGCAGATAAATGGTCACACGGTCGCCTTTTTTCACTCCGTGCTTCTTCAAGACGTTGGCGAACCTGTTCACCTCGTGATACAACTGCTGGTAGGTGAAAGTCTTGTAATGGCCGTCGTCGGCCTCCCATATGATCGCAGCCTTGTTTCGCCTGACCGTCGTCACGTGCCGGTCCAGACAGTTGTAGGACGCGTTTATCTTTCCGCCCTGAAACCACTTTATCTCCGGCTTTTCAAAGTTGTAGTCAAGGACTTTGTCCCACTTCTTATACCAGGTCAGCTGCCGCTCGGCCATATCGGCCCAGAAGCCCTCGGGGTCCTCGACGGACCTATTATATACCTTCTCATACTCCTCAAAACTCTTTATATGCGCCTTCTCGCTCAGTTCCCTGGATGGCGGAAACGTCCTCTTTTCCGACGACAAAACATCGATATTTTTTGAGTCAGCCATTTCATCCTCCTCTTTTATTTTCTATAAAGTGAGCGAATCTCAGCTTTCATCGATAACGCCAGCATGGCGTATGAGTTAATTCTATACATATCTCGGCGCCACTGTCCAAACAATTTTTGATGTCTTACCTCAACACAAAATATCTGATCCATATATATACTGTGGCAATCGCAACGGTCATGACCATGATCGGCAATCCGTAAAGGGCGAATTTCATGAACGATATTTTCCTGCCCGCCTTTTCCGACATTCCTACAACGATCACATTGGCCGAGGCGCCTATTGCAGAACCATTGCCGCCCAGACACGCACCAAGAGCAAGGGACCACCAAATAGGCATGAGATCAGCATGCTGCAGGAGACTAAGTCCCGTCTCGCGCGGCCATATCTGGTGCGCCATATCGATTATAAGCGGGTTCATTGTCGCAACATAAGGAATGTTGTCGACAATCGCCGAAGCAAATGCCGAAAACCACATAACGATCATACTCGTCGCAAAAAAATTCCCCTTTGTCACCTCGATAACCTTCAACGACATCCACTTTATGAGCCCCACCTTTACCACGCCCCCCACTATGATGAAAAGCCCGATGAAGAAGAAAATAGTCGGCCACTCCACCTCCGCAAAAATCCGGTGGGGTTCGTGGCTTCCAGACATTAAAAGCAGCAGACTCGCCCCGAAAAGCGCCACTGTTGCAGGCTGAAAATGAAGTGCTCCATGAAACACAAAGCCTGCGAGCACCACCCCGAGAACGAAGAGAGACTTCCGGAGCATTACCGGGTCCTTTATCGCCTCGCTCTCATTCATCGCCATGATCCTTTCCCTAAGCTCCTCCCTCGTGCGCAGCCGTCTGCCCCATATCAGCCTGATTGCGAAGAGGTAGAAGACCATGATGACAAGGATTATCGGGGTCAGATGGTAAACAAAATCCATGAAACTCAGTTGTGCCTTGGAGGCTATCATGATGTTGGGGGGGTCGCCTATGAGCGTCGCCGTACCCCCGATGTTTGAAGCGAGGGCACAGGAGATGAGATAAGGGATGGGGTCCACCTCCAGGGCATCGGCGATCAGCAGTGTTACCGGCGATATCAAAAGGACCGTTGTCACGTTGTCCAGGAGGGCGCTAAGGACCGCCGTTACGACCGCAAAAATCGCCATAATCCGGAATGGTTTCCCTTTGCCCCACTTTGCGCTCTTTATCGCGATATATTCGAAGACACCTGTCGGTCTCATGATATTGATAATAACCATCATGGAGATAAGGAGAAAGATAACATTCCAGTCCACTCCAAGTTCTTCCAGATGAAACGCCTCATGCTGTTGAAGGACCCCCAAAACAAGCATAAGTGACGCACCAGCCAGAGCAACGACCGTCTTGTGAACCTTTTCCGAGACGATAACGGCGTAGGAGAGAATGAAGACGACTGTAGCTATCCAGAACGGATTACCCGTCACCGCCCCGCAGCCCTCTCAGTCCCGGCGATCATTATCGTCATCCCGTTGCCTCGCGCATCGCCTTCGTGATCGCCAGAAATATGTCCCGCTCGTAAAGCATGCCCACGACCCTGCCGGTCTCGTCAACCACAGGCAGCCTCTTTATATTCCCTTTGACCATGTGATCGACACACTCCATGAGGGGCGCGTTCTCTCCCACTGTCATGACGTCCATACTCATTATCTCCCCGACCCTCCTTCCAGCAACCTTCTTCGCCATCTCTTCCAGCATGCCGTCCCAGGTAAAGTCTCCCAGGTTCATAAGCGACATATACGAAGGAAGAACCGCCTTGAGTATGTCCCTCATTGTCAGCATCCCCACCAGCTTTCCCGATGAGCTCAAAACCGGCAACCCCTTCACACCGACCTTCTTTTCCGCCCTCCTCGCCGAGACCAGCAACTTCACCGCCTCTTCAATGGTGTTGTCCGGATTCAGAGAATCCTCTAACGGGATCATCAAGTCTCTCGCCTTCATGTTTCACCTCTCCTTGTAGTTCCGAAAACTTAATCCCTTATAGTCACTGCACCGGCGGGCATTGCAGGAACCCGCAACGGCATATCGCTTCCCTGAAGATGGCTCAGACAAAGAAATTTCAAGAAAAGATTATAAGAGCATGTACCGGCCAGAGTCATAGTGCAGCCCGCTACTCCCGCCATGGATATGGGCAGCCCTTACACGCATCCATATGGAAATCGCACCTTTATAGCCTCCATTATACCATAGCAGATACAGAGGCCAACCCGCCTCCTGCGGCGACTGTCGGGTGCTGAAAAAGGGAAGGAACAGAAAGGCGCGAATGACCAGGCCGTAAATTGGCTCTTGACAAAAAAAACAATGAGTTTCTAAAATCTTGGGGAAAATAAATAGACAGACGAGGGGAGGCATTGATGAACGAGCAGAAAACGAGGCCGCGAGGTCTTACGAGATCGCTTTACGGCTTCGCAGCTTTTTTTCTCGCCCTGTTTCTTCTTACCGCGCCCGGCAGCGCACTGAGCGCACAGCAGAAGAATTCCTGTGTAACTGCAAAGTGTCACAGTACCATGGGCAAGGAAAAGTTCGTTCACGGTCCGGTCGCCGTCGGAACCTGTATGTCCTGCCATGTGCAGAAGGAAAAGCATAAGTTCGCGCCGATAAAAAGGGCCTCCGACTTTTGTTACAAGTGCCACGACAGGCTAGACACGAAGGCAACGGTACATCCGCCGGTGAAAGAGGGGGACTGCACGCTCTGCCATGACCCTCATCAGTCCCCGTACAAATACCAGCTTAGGGCGGAAGGATCGGCGCTCTGCCTGCGATGCCATGAAAAAAAGTTTGCCAGCGGCAAATACATCCACGGCCCCGTGGCCGTGGGCGGCTGCATATTGTGCCACAATCCCCATCAGTCCGACTACCCCCGCATGCTCAAGGCGGCCGGCAACGAAGTCTGCTTTCAGTGCCACACCGACAAAGAGGAGGAATTCAAAGGCAAGAAATTCGTCCATGCTCCCGTAAAAAAGGGCTGCATCAATTGTCACAGTCCGCATACCGGACAGTATAAATACAACCTGAATGCTGACGGATCGCGCGATCTCTGTCTGGGATGCCACAAGGACAAGAAAGAATGGATAGCAAAGGTGAAGGTGAAGCACGGCGGCCTCTACACGGAGAAGAAATGTCTCGCCTGTCACGATCCTCATGTTTCGGATTATCCGGATCAATTGATAAAGCAGCCGATGGATTTGTGCCTCATGTGCCACGACAAGCCTCTTGACACGCCGAACGGCAGGATTTTGAACATGAAGGAGTACCTTACTGAAAACAAGGATGTCCACGGTCCAATCAGGCAGAAGGACTGCTCGGCATGTCATAACCCCCACGGGTCGGACAATTTCAGAATACTGAGAAAATACTTCCCTCCGAAGTTTTACGCGCCTTTCGATGTCAAAAACTATGAGCTATGCTTTACCTGTCATGAAAAAACGCTGGTATTGGAACCCAGGACCACTACATTGACCGGCTTCAGGAATGGCGACCAGAACCTGCATTATCTTCATGTCCATAGAGAGAAGGGCCGCACATGCAGGGCGTGTCACGACGCCCATGCTACGAACAACCCAAAGCATATAAGGAATGCCGTCCCCTTCGGAACCTGGGAATTACCGACAAATTATGAGAAGACGGCCACCGGGGGGTCATGCCTGCCGGGTTGCCACCAGAGATTCAGCTACGACAGGAATGAACCGGTCAAGAACAGATAGTCATCGTCCGTTGAACTACTCAATAAAAGCGGGAAGAAGGTTTCCGCTTCTAGCTGTCGCTTCGCTGTGTCTTTGTTGTCTTCTTACCTCTCTCGCCGCCACCACTGTCAGGGCGCAGCAGAATGGCGCTGACCCTTCCGGTGCGGCATTCAAAGATGCCCTCACCTTCTACGGTGAGGGAGCAACTGACAAGGCGATAGGGAAGCTGCGAGAGGTTGTGAAAAATGACCCCGATAATGCCGATGCCTATGAAGAAATGGGATACATGTTCTTAAAAAAAAGGGAGTTTGGCGGCGCTTTAAGTGCTTTTCGTTCAGCACTGAGGATAAACCCCAGCATGAGAACTGCCAGGACCGGCGTCGGTCTGACACTATACGAAAAAGGGGATCTCGCCGGAGCCGAATCGGCCCTGACCGACGCCCTTGCGCTGAACCCCTATCCGTCGAGAGCCCATTATGCGCTGGGTCTTGTGTACGAGGCTCGCAAGGATTATGAAAAGTCTATTCGAGAGTATAAAGAAGGACTGAGAACTTGCAAAAGAGGCAAGAAATGACGAGCATGAACGGAAGGCAAAGGTTTTTTTCACTCGCTGTCACGTTTGCTATCATCGCAATGATTACCCTCTTTACCTATTCGGCCAATGCGCAGGCCCTGCTTCAGACAGGGATGGAGGCGCCCGGTTTTTCACTTAAAGACATTGGAGGCAACCGGATCGAACTGTCGCAGTATGCACACAAGAAGGCCGTTATTCTTCTTTTCTGGGCGACCTGGAGCGACAACTCCCGGAAGGCGCTGAAAAGGTTTCAGGGATTTTACGAGAAGTACGCCGACAGAGGATTTCAGATTGTCGGAATAGATGCCGACAACCAGACAATCTCGATGGAAGACCAGGAGGCGATAAAGAAGACCCTGAAGGAAACGGGGGTCTCATTTCCGGTGCTTCTCGACAAAGGGCTCGATACCTTCCATGCATACGGCGTCATAGCCATCCCCTCGACTATTGTGATAATGGATGGGAAAATAACGTACGAACTGCCCGGACTTCCCCTTGTCGGAACGGAAGACATGTTCGACTATCTCCGGGGCATTGCCGGTGAAACGCCGCACAGTAAGGCCGAACCGGTCTACAGGCCCCGCTATGACGCGATTGCCGATGCCAATCTCGCCAGGAAATTTGCAAAGGAGAAGATGAACGCTATGGCCTACCCCTTCTTCAGGAAGGCCATAGAAAAAGACCCTAAATATATGCTTCCTTATGTGGAACTTGCGAAACTGCATGCGTCTGACGGAAATACGCAGGAGGCTGAGGCGATACTTAGAAAAGCCCTCACCATAGACGGCAAAAATGTAGCGGTGATGAGTGAACTCGGCTATCTTCTCACTAAGGCGGGCAAGATGCGGGAGTCACTCGATATACTCTCCAGGGCGGCTACAAAGGATTCGTCCTACACACCCTCCCATTACTATTACGCCTACGCGCTCGGGAAGGCCGGCAGGCTCAGGGAGTCACTCGCCGCCTTCGATAAGGCGCTGTCCCTCAACCCTTTTGAAGTCGAAATATATAGGTTGCGGGCAGAGATTTATGAGGAGAACAGGATGCTGAAGGAAGCTGCTTCGGATTATAGAAAGGCATTGGAACTCACTTTAAATATAGACCCGTCGGTTGTCAGCGGACCGGCCGTGACTGGCCGCAACTGACCTCAGGAAGGAAACACTCCGCATTTCGCCGCGTACATATGGATAATTCACCTTCCTCGTGTTATTCTTCTATCATGCTGAAAAAGCGGTTTCTCTATGAGTTAAGTCTCAGTCTTTGGCTTTGAACTTCAATAGCGGGGATTCAGAAGTGCCTCACCGCCGCGGTGCAGAAGCACCCTCCAGCGAAACACACGACCGGAGCCGGTCAGCCTTCGAACGTGTGCGATCCGGTTTGCGATGGCTTGACTGGCGTGTCGTCGGGATGATTCTCGCCATCAGGGTGGTATATTACTTCTACGCCACTCAAGCCTTTCAAGTGCTTACGAATTCCCGGATTGGAACCTTTGAGAGATGGCTTTCGATCTGGAACCACTGGGATGCAGTCCATTACCTCAGCCTTGCGCGAAACGGTTACCAGGCAACCGGCGAGGCCAGGCTTCTTATCATATTTTATCCACTCTTTCCCTGGGTAATACGGCTGGCAGCACTTGTTTTTGGAAACTACATCCTCAGCGCCGTCGTAGTCGTGGGAATTGCCTCGGTGGCAGCCGGGCTTCTGCTAAAGGAATTGGTTCAGCTTGATTACCCGCGCGAGACCGCCTATCAGGCCGTCTGGTTCATGTTTATCTTCCCAGGCAGTGCGGCGTTATACCTTCCTTATTCAGAAAGCATGTTGCTGGCTTTTTCTCTCGGGTCTTTTCTGGCAGCACGAAAGGACCGCTGGGCAATGGCTGGAATACTGGGAGGATTGGCTGCTTTGACCAGGATTAACGGAATGGTGTTAATACCGGCACTCATGGTTGAGGCCGGGCACCAGTTTTATCTGACGCGACGCTGGCGCCGCCAGTGGCTCTGGATAGGGCTGATCGGCCTTGGAGTACTTGCCTTTCTCGCCCTTAATTACTACGTGCTGGGCAATCCGTTAATGTTTATGACCTACCGGAGAGAATACTGGTTTCAGGCTCTGTCATGGCCATGGAACGGTATTTGGGGGAAGATTGGAATGGCATTGCGCGGGTCGGGGGAGCGCGGGGCTATAATCGGAGTGCAGGACCTTCTATTCATAATTCTCGGCTTCGCCGCTACGGTCTGGTCTTGCTTCAAGTTGCGGCCGTCTTACGCGGTGTGGATGGTCTGCAACTGGTTGCTGTTCACCAGTACAGGTTTTATCTTAGGAGTGTCGCGCTTTTCAGTCGTTATGTTTCCTGTCTATATTATCTTTTCCGAACTATCAGCCAATCGCATCTGGTACATGGCAATCACAGTCTGGTCATTATTGTTCCTGGCTCTTTTCACCGGTTTGTACGTCGAGGGCCACTGGATATTCTGAGGATTTTACCTCTTTGCGTTATTTCCGGCGAAACATGTTCAATGTCAGCGATGATTCATGCTAACTTATTAGGAAGGACGCGGTTTACTCAACTTGACGTAATAAGAACAACAGATTCCAGCGTTCGCGGGAATAACAGCCATAACGGATGGATTGGGATAACGGTGAAATATTTCTTCCTGGCATGTGCAGCATCGTTTTTGATAATTTCCAGCGCCTTTGCCGGGGAATACATGGATGTAACACCCGGATACAAACTGAATTTGCCTGCCGATTTCTTCTACAGGAAAGACTTCAGACTGCAGTGGTGGTATTTTACCGGACATCTTCGTGATGAAAGTGGGCGGGAATATGGTTACGAACTCACTTTCTTTGTGGCAGGCGTTCAAAAAAGAGCGTATAAGTCGCGATTCGGCGTGGATAATATATACATTTCACATTTCGCCATTTCCGACGTAGAAACTGATAAGTTCTATTTTGTCGAAAAGGCCGACTCGGGCGCCTACGGTTTCGCCGGCGCAGACGGTGACAGCCTTAAAGTCTGGGTCGGGGACAACATACTTGAAGGCTCGATGAAGATGATGCATCTCATTGCGCGCGCCGGTCACAATGCCATAGATCTTTTTCTCATTCCCGGCAAGCCGCTCGTCCTGAACGGTGATAAGGGGTATTCCAGAAAATCGAACGAGTCTCCTCTTATAGCTTCCTATTATTTCTCCTATCCGAGACTCGGCACAAAGGGAAGTCTTACGCTCGGCGGCACCAGCCATCGCGTCCGGGGAGAGAGTTGGTTTGACAGGGAGATGTCGTCGAGGGGGCTTGCAAAAAATGAAACCGGCTGGGAGTGGTTCGCCATTCAACTGGATGACGGCCGTGATATAATGCTTTATATCCTCCGTCATAAAGACGGCTCTATTGACCCCTTTTCCGGGGGGACATTCGTTCTCAGAAACGGCACTTACAGGCCTATTACCCTAAATGAATTCAGGGTGACCGTTCTGGACCATTACCGCTCCAAAAAAACCGGCGCCAGTTATCCTTCAAAGTGGGAGCTGGTAATACCGGGGGAAGGCGTGAGACTGCTCATCACACCTCTTATGAAGGACCAGGAACTGACTGGAACGCCTGCGACGGGTCCAGCCTACTGGGAGGGAACCTGCAAGGTCGAAGGCACTGAAACCGGGCGGGCTTACGTGGAGCTGACGGGATATTGAAGAAGCTTGGCGCGGAGCGCAAAGCGCATGGGAAAAAAACAGGCCAAAAATGAAGACAGGTTCGGGTTATAGCGGCAATGTGTCGGTCAAGGCAAGTTTCAATTTTGTCATTCCCGCAAGCGGAAGCGGGCACGGAATCCTTCTTTTTCGGAAAGATTCCGGACAAGCCGGAATTAGAGCAAGAAAGCATACGGGAGAAACCTGCTTGAACAGTATTTTTTTCGAGAGAACCGGGAATGATAGAACTTAAGGATGTAGAAAAAAATTACGGTAGCAGTCGCGTTTTGAGGGGCGTAAACCTGCGTGTAGAAGAGGGAGAGTTCATAGCGGTTACCGGAAGTTCCGGATCGGGAAAATCGACACTCCTCAACCTCATCGGCGGCATGGACAGGCCGGATAAGGGCTCAATCTCCATTGGCGGCGGACTAATATCCTCTTACACGGACGAGCAATTAACAGGGTACAGAAGGGAGAAGATCGGATTCATCTTTCAGTTCTTCAACCTCCTCCCCAATCTGACCGTCTTCGAAAATATTCAAATGCCGCTGCTGCTTAAAGGTGGGGATGATGATGAAAAGGTCAGGTCTCTCATCCTGCGTGTCGGGCTGGACGGGAAGTCGCAGAGATATCCCTACCAGCTTTCCGGCGGCGAACAGCAGAGGGTCGCCATCGCGCGTGCCTTGATTCATGACCCCGGGCTCATTCTGGCCGACGAGCCGACAGGAAGTCTCGACAGCAGGACCGGCCGGATGATCATGGAACTCATAAGGGAGCTGGCGGAAGAAACGAACAAGACCGTTATTCTCGTCACTCATGAACTAAACATATCAGCCTTCGCCCGCGAGAGTGTACGACTCAAAGACGGCATCATAGACGCTTCCGTCGAGAAGGATATTCCATAAGTATTCCAATGAACTTGTATCAAGGGCTGCGGCAGGGATTATGAGAGCTGGACAGGCGGATTGATGAAATTCACGAAAGCGGTAAGCCTTCTCGTCCTGAGAAATATAAGGTCGGAGAAATTTCTGACTCTTCTTGCCGTTATCGGCATCGCCCTTGGCGTAGGACTTTTTGTCGGGGTGAAAGCGGCTTCCGACAAGGCATCCTCATCCTTCGCGGACAACATCAGAGGAATCACCCCACGCGCCGGCTTCGAAGTCGTAGACGCCTCCGGAATAGATTTCAATGAAAAAATCTACAGGGAGATTCGCGGGATCAATGATGGAAGCTATCCCGTCCTACAGGTCGATGCATATCTGCCGGACCTTAAGCAGAGCATTATCCTGACCGGCATAGACGTTATAAGATCCGCGGGATTTATTGCGCCCTCGGTGTCGTCAGGGCCTACAGGACTTGACATAAAAGAACTTTTCACGAACATCGGCGGCATCCTCATATCCAGGGCGTTTGCAGACCGGTTTTCTTTGAAAAAGGGAGACACTCTGAAGGCCCTTGTCTACGACGGGAGATACAACCTCAAAGTAGTGAACATACTCGACCTGGGGACCCTGGCGTCCGACACCGTTTTCATGGATTTGGGGAACTTTCAGGAGTATTTTCACAAGACCGGCCTTCTGTCGAGGATCGACATATCGGCCGGCGAACAAAAGGCCGGTGAGATAGAGAAAATATTGCCTCCCGGCCTTGTCCTTGAAAAGAAGATGTCGATAATCGAAGGCAGGAATTCTCTCCTCAAGTCCTTCCGGTACAATCTGCAGTTCATAAGTCTCATTGCTATCCTCGTGGGGATATTCCTTCTTTACAACACTGTATTCATCTCGGTCGTCAAGAGGAGAACGGAGATCGGCATTCTGAGAAGTCTGGGGATGGATAAAAAGACGGTTATCGGGATTTTCCTGTTCCAGGGTCTGATATTGGGACTCGCAGGCTCACTGCTCGGCATTGTCCTGGGCCAGGTCGCCGCTTATTTTGCCGTGACGGCAGTCGCGAAAACCATTTCAACAATGTACGGGGCAATATCCATATCCGATTATATTCTCTCCGCTAAAGACGCTGTCACCGCCATGTTCCTCGGCGTCGCCGTATCCCTCATCGCCTCTGCTGTCCCGGCGTACGAGTCATCCCGGATCAGACCTAACGAAAGCGCGCGGGAAGGCTCCTTCGAAGGAAAATACGGACTGTATATGAAGCACTTTTTTCTTGCCGGATTATGCCTTGTCGCTCTCGGAGGGATCGTCTCGTTGATCGATTACCTGTATGCTCCCTTCAACTTTCCCTTTCTGGCCTATGCCGGCATTCTCCTCATCATTGCGGGCTTCGCTTTAACGGCACCGCTTTACCTTTTTCTTTCCATGAAGGGCATAAGAAGGGCCTCGTCCAGGTTTTTAGGCGCCACCGGAAAACTGAGTGCAGGAGATATCAGCGGGAATATTTACAGGTTCTCCGTAGCCCTCATGAGTGTGGCCATCAGCAGCGCCCTGATCATAGCCTTCCTGCTCCTGATATTTTCCTTCAGGAGTTCCCTCAAGGAATGGATACACAGGAACATCGCTGCCGACATCTACATAAAGCCGGCCTCATGTATGTCCAATTTCTGCTTCTACCCCCTCTCCAACTCTCTCATCACGAAAGTCGAAGGCTACGCCGGCGTCGCCGCCGTCGACAAATTCCGGACATTATATATCGATTTTATGGGAAAAAAGATAGTAGCGGGCTTTGGCGATACAGAGGTGCAGAGAGAATACGCCCATTCAGGCGATTACGGGAGCGCACGGCAGACGGGAATATCCTCTTACCTGGGCACAAGATACCATCTCAAAAAAGGGGATACAGTGGAACTCCACACGCCGAGAGGTAATATTCCCTTTACGGTAAGAGACGTCTTCAGCAGTTACTCGACAACCTCGGGGTTCATTTATCTCGACAGGAGATATCTGAAGGAATACTGGGGACTGGACGACGCCACGCAGCTCGGAGTGTATGTAAAAAAGGGGGCAGACGTGAACGATGTCGTTCGCGGGCTCAGGGAAGAACTGTTGCCCCGTTATTCCGTCGAGATAATGAACAATGAGCAATTGAGAAACCACGTCCTTGCCATCTTCAACAAGACCTTTGCCATCACGTATGCCATTGAGCTGATCTCGATCATCGTCTCAATGATAGGAGTTGTCACTACCCTTCTCACACTTGTGCTGGAAAAGAAAAGGGAGATCAGCATAATCAGGTATCTGGGGGGGAGCTGGAGTCAGATACAGCGCGTCCTTATACTCTCGGCCGGCACGATAGGGTTGACCGGCATACTACTCGGCATGATAATGGGTCCGCTTATGAGCATCATTCTTATCGAGGTAGTCAATAAAATATCGTTCGGATGGGAAATACACCTGCGAGTGCCGGTTCTCTATCTTTCGGCGGTCATCATTATCCTGTTCCTCACAACCCTCTCGG
>JBJKPE010000236.1:0-18085 GCA_046706685.1 Thermodesulfovibrionales bacterium
TCACCGGCGAATCCATCCCGGTTGAAAAGAATGCGGGAGAACCGGTGATAGGGGCGACCATGAATAAGACAGGGGCTTTCAAATTCGAAGCCACGAAGGTGGGCAGGGATACAATGCTCGCGCACATTATCGACCTGGTCCAGTCCGCGCAGGGTACAAAACCCCCTATAGCCAGGCTCGCGGACCTCATAGCCTCCTATTTTGTACCGGCGGTCATCGGAGTGGCCGCGCTCACATTTCTTGTCTGGTATGTTTTCGGCCCTGCACCGGCATTCACGTACGCCGTCCTTAACTTCATAGCCGTGCTCATTATCGCCTGCCCCTGTTCCCTCGGACTTGCGACACCCACTTCCATCATGGTCGGAACCGGCAAGGGGGCTGAAAACGGCGTCCTCATAAGGAGCGGCGAGTCGCTCGAGACCGCTCATAAAATAGGCACGGTGGTTTTCGACAAAACGGGGACCCTGACGGAAGGCGCTCCCGAGGTCACCGATGTTATCGCTAACGGACTTTCGGCGAAAGAGGTGCTGTTTTATGCCGCCTCCGCGGAAAAAGGCTCCGAGCATCCCCTCGGCGAGGCGATACTGAAGAAGGCTAAGGACGACCATGTTGCCACTAAAGACGCTGAAAACTTCCGTGCAATTCCGGGCCATGGGATCAAGGCAAGAATTGACGGCAAGAATATCCTGATTGGAAATGAGCGGTTCCTGAACGACGAGGGAGTCCGCCTCGAAAATCTGGCGGAAGAGGCGAAGCGGCTTTCTGAACAGGGTAAAACCCCGATATTTCTGAGTGTAGAAAGCCATGCTTCAGGAGTCATCGCCGTCGCAGACACACTCAAGGAAGATTCCGTGGCCGCGGTAAGGGCTCTTCACGACCTCGGTATCGAGGTTGTAATGATGACCGGGGACAATAAACGCACGGGTGAAGCAATTGCGCGTCAGGCCGGCATAGACAGAGTGCTGGCCGAGGTACTTCCGGAAGACAAGGCGAGGGAAGTCAGAAAAATCCAATCGGAAGCCAGGGTGGTCGCAATGGTCGGCGACGGAATTAACGACGCCCCGGCGCTTGCCCAGGCCGACGTAGGCATTGCCATAGGCACCGGAACGGACGTTGCGATGGAGGCGGCCGACATCACGCTCATCGGAGGCAATATCAGAGGAGTGGTCACAGCCATAGCACTTTCGAAGGCGACTATGCGGAACATCAAACAGAACCTTTTCTGGGCCTTCGCTTATAATGTTATCCTCATACCGGTCGCGGCCGGGGTCCTCTTCCCCTTTTTCGGGATACTGCTTAATCCCATGTTCGCGGCTGCCGCCATGGGGATGTCCTCCGTTACCGTGGTCACAAACGCGCTGAGACTCAGACGGTTCCAGCCTTCCGTCTAGGGACGGTGCATAGAGAAGAGGGCTGGCAGCATAAAAAGCCCATATATGGCGGCAGGATTTATTCTGATCACGGAAACCGCGAGCACAACACCAGGTAATTTTCTGCGAAGGGTATTCAGCCGCTCGGGGTGGGTTGCCCCTTTTCAATGATAATGACGCGCCATGACAGGCCCCTTCCTGAAGTGTAGGAGGAGACGGCTTCGCTCTTGACCAACGGTTACATCACGTCCGGATTATGATACAATTAAACCGTTTAAGAAAGCGGTTCAGGGGAAATGCATTAGGAAATGGCCACATTAAGTAACATTCTTGAAAGAATAGAGATCAAAAAGAGCGATTATCTGAGATATAATTTCAGCCAGACGGAGAATAACGCTCTCAAGACTTTTTTCGATCTTGCGCAGGAGTTCAGCAGCATCGCCCATTTCCATATCCTATGCGTGGCTGTGCCGAAGAGTTTTTTCAATCTTGATGCACGCCTCTACCTCGTCGATCCCAGGGTCAGCGGTTTCAGCCTTGCAGCGGCAACCGAAGATGGAGCCTATGGCCTGCATACTCCTCCTCCAGCTGACGTGAAACCTCAGGAGCGTCCCTATTATACAGAGAGGAAGAGCCTGGTTCTGACTATCAGGGGGAAAAAATTCCTGATCGAACAACTTCCTTTCCGGACGGAGGACGACGTCCTCGGGCTGCTTGAGGTATACCCTATCGGCAGGCCGGACTCTCATATGGAACTTTTTTTCGAGAAATACGCAAACCGCATAGGGTTCAGGATCCATAACAAGATTATGGTGGAGAAGAATATCGAACACCTGAAGTTCATCAGGAGTCTCGTCGCCGATATAGAGCATAATATAATAGTCCCGAACATGGTTTATAAGCTCTTTCTCAGGCGGCTCAAGGCCAACTCAAAGAGGAATGAAGCCCTCGAAAAGCAGCTCTCCGAACTCGCGCAGGCGGGTAGCATCGACGGGGCGGCAGTCGAAAAAGTATTGAAGGAACTTGTGAACATCAATTCCGGGTTTGACGCGGAACTGGAAAACCTCGAAAAACATTACACTAACATGACCCTCTTTATAGAAACGCTCTTCCGGAAGAGCCATTTCGATCAGGGCCGTCTTACGCTCCGCACGAAACCCTGCAACATGAAAAAAGATGTCGTCATGCCCCAGATAGAACGTTATCTGGACCAGTTTGGAAAGGCCGGGATTTCGATCGATGACAGGATGAGCGGCATCCCTGATGAGGAGGTCATCAACGTCGTCGATGTAGGGTTGATCGCCCAGGTATATGCAAACCTCTTTTCGAACGCTCTCAAATACACCCAGGAAGTCCTGACAGACACAGGCGAGCGTAAAAAATATATAGCTTACGGGCACAGTATCGTCAAAGATTTCTTCGGCCATGGAAAAGACGGGGTGAAATACAACGTTTTTAGCACGGGTCCGCACGTCCCGGAGGAAGAGAGAACGCACCTTTTCAAGGAGGAGTTCCGCGCATCAAATGCTCTGGACAAACCCGGCACCGGCCACGGGCTTTCGTTTATCAAAAACGCCATCGAAATTCACGGCGGCGTCGCGGGCTACGAGGCCACTAAGTACGGGAACAATTTTTACTTCATCATACCCAAATAGGCCTGTCCGGCCCTCTTGGCTTCCTCGATCACATCAAGGAGAGGCACACCGTTTTTCTTCGCCAGTTTCCTGCAGTCTTCATATTCCGGCACGACCTTCATTGCGACCCCTTCAAGGCCCGACACCTTGACCCGGACTTCTCCGTATTTTGTGCCGACCTCTCTCAGCTCTCTCTCCATCGTCAGCCTCGATGCCTCATACCAACGGACGCCTATGCTGGTGGTTTCCCGCAGTATAAGTGCCGCCAAGTCGTCTCTCTTACCTTTCTCGCACAACACAGTAAGGCTTACACCCGGTCTCATTTTCTTCATGATCACCTGTGTCATGAATACATCGAGAGCCCCGCTTCCGAAAAGCCGCTCTATGAGATGCCCGTACACCTGGGGGTTCATGTCGTCGATATTTGTCTCTATCACTGTCACCGCTTTCTGCCCCTCATCCCGGTGGGGAGCACCGATCAGCAATCTCAGGATATTCGGCCTTCCTTCGATGTCCCTTTCTCCCGCGCCCATCCCAAGCCTCTCAGGGATAAGATTGGGCATCCCGCCAAATCCGGAGGCCAGAGACTTCAATATCGCAGCTCCGGTCGGAGTCGTAAGCTCAAAGGGCTCACCCGAAGAATAAACCGGTACGTCTCTGAGGACCTCAGCCGTCGCCGGCGCCGGCACAGGCAGAATCCCGTGAGCCGTCTTTACCGAACCGCCGCCCAGGTTGAGCGGCGACGCGTAAACCTTTCCCACGTCCAGCAGTTCGAGCCCGGCCAGAGTGCCGAATATGTCTACGAGACAATCGACTGCTCCAAGTTCATGCAGATGGACCTTGCTTATCTGTTCACCATGGACCCTTGCTTCCGCCTTGAACAATGCAGTGAATATCACCTTCGCTCTCTCTTTCGTAGTGCTGCTGAAAGAGGATCTCCTGATGATATCGCGTATGTCGGCCCACCGCCTCGCCCTTTCATGTCCGTCCCTGCTTCCGGCGTCGAGCATGACATCGACCTTTGTCGCGGAAATTCCGCTCCGCCTCACTTTTCTCGCCTTGAGATGAAAACCACCCACCGGCAACTTCCGAAGTTCTTTCTCCAACTCATCAATAGGCACGCCTGCGTCCACCAGCGCCCCCAGGCACATATCGCCGCTGGCCCCTGAAAAACAGTCGAAATAAGCTGTCTTCATAATCCCTTCTCCATATATATAACGTCAGGGCAGAGTCTTTCTTCCCTCGTCTCCTTTTCCCTTAATGAAATGAGGAACGAACCCGTCCAACAGCCATAGCTTATTCCCGGCAGCCACGAGCAGTTTAGTCCCGTAGGGCGACCACTCGGCCAGACTTTCGTGAGACCCGGCAAATATGTCTTCCTTTCGTGATCCATCGGCGTCGATAACCGATCCTCCAAGGTATATCCGGCTGCCCCGGGGGTTCCATGAGGGGTAAAGACCATAAAGGGCATCGACCGCATATTTCAGGCCTTTCTTCAGCCCATAAATCTCCATGTGCCCGTCGGCATCGGTAAGGACCACGCTGCTTCCGTCGGGAGACCAGTCGGCCGAAATATATGTCTTTCCGGTCTCCTTCCCTATAATAGGCTGCCTACGCCCCGTCCCGGTCTCGATACCTACGACCCTGGTAAAAGGCCCTGTCATGGCCGGCGGTCTTACCTGCTCCATAAGCAGAAGAAAATTACCTGAGCGATTCAGACCGGCATGAAACCAGGCATGCAAGAAATCGATATTGGGTTGTCTTGTCGGGTAGATTATATCTGAATCGTATATCTTGCTCATCAGCCCGTTCCGCATGTCATAAGCAAACAGTGAATAACCGACACTGGTCCCTATAGGCATGACCCGAATACGGGATTCCAGCAACAGCACCGTCTTTCCGTCATGGGAGGCAAAGACGGCGTCCGGATTGATATCAAGTCCGATCTTCTTTACCGCAAGGTTCGCCACATCCACTTTATTCAGAATATTCCTGCCGGCCTCCCCGGATATGGCAAGTACCGTATCATTGCCGTACCAGGCCGCAAAGCTCGCCTTTATATTTACGTGTTCGATTTTTCCGTCCGACGTATCATAGATCCCGATCTTTTTTCCCGAGAAAACAATCTTGCTGCCATCGGGAGACCACGCGAACATGCCGGGTCTTGCCGGCACCCCTTCAGCTATCATTACGGGATGATATTTCCCCGGGGGGACAGAAGACGAAACCGCTTCCATCGGGGTGCCGAAAAAGACAAACATCAGCGCTACCGCCCAGATAAAGGGGCAAAAAAAATGCGGCATTCTGATCTTATTCGTCATTCGCAAGAAATTGACCTTAAAGTTGCATAAGCCCACAAAAGAAGGACATGAATGCGCCGGTGCCGGGTTATCATGTCCAGGCGGTCTCCTCACTCATGGTTATAATAACAATATTCCAGGAATATTTTATGACCCATATCATGTCAGCGAGACGATACGCCTCTGCCCCTGTGCTGTTTGCTCTGTCGTGGATAAGGCCGTTACCAGTGAGCAGGGAGAAGATATTTTATGTGATATAATTTGAAGGATAACGGAAGGAGGATCTCATGCCCGATACCGCCAATATGCCGCCTGTGAGCCGGAGCGACCCTTTCTCTATGCTGGTGGAGAAATTTTCCGCAGAAAGCGGGGGAAAGACATCGTTACCCGAACATGAGGTCAAGAAACTCCTTAAAGAAACGGGGCTTTCTGTACCCAGGGGCATATTTGTCCCGAAAGGCGCAGCCTCTGATTCCCGTGGTCTCCGATTCCCTCTGGTTGCAAAGGTCTCATCCTCATCCATCTCTTCAAAAAGCGATATAGGAGGAGTAGTGCTCGGCATCAACGACCGGAAGAGTCTGGAGAAGGCCGTCGCAGGGCTGATGCAGATCGAACGTGCCGAGGGCGTTCTGATCGAGGAGATGGCGCATCCGGGGATCGAGGTCATTATAGGGGGCGTCATCGACATGCAGTTTGGTCCTGTAGTAATGTTCGGCCTCGGCGGCATATTTGTTGAGCTGTTCCGGGATATCGCCTTCGGGCTCGCCCCCATGAATGAAGAAGAAGCATTGAGGCTGGCCAAACAAGTTAAGGGGTACAGACTACTGGAGGGCTACAGGGGAAAACAGGCGGCGGACATCAAAGGGCTGTTGAAATCACTGGTAACCGTTTCAAGGCTTATTGCCACAGGCCGGATTGAAGAAATGGACCTGAACCCCGTCGCGATCTATCCCGAAGGAGCAATGATACTGGACGCAAAGATGTCACTGCGCACCCCTGCCTAGCCGCAAAAAAGCACAGATAACACAATAAATAAGACCCGCTGGCCGGATTTTCAGATGACAAGGCCGGCGATGAGCGCCGCTGGGTACTATTCCAGTCTTTCAATGAGTGTCATCTTCCCAAACCCCAACGACCAGTCTTCTTCGTCTGTCATCATCACATTGATGAAGACGTTGGCAGGGCTCAGGCCAATGCTGTCCTTGAGCAATTCCGGCAATCGCCTGTAGAACGCTCGCTTCATGTGTATGGTTCTCGGGGAGGTTGTTATCTGGATCAAGACCACATCATCGGATCGCTGAATACCCTCGCCCTCCAGGTACGAAAACCGATCAATCTTGAAGTGCTCCGCTTTTTTCTCGTGGAATATATGGAAGCGGTCGTTCTTAGGGAGTCCCCACGTTTCCATGAGGGCCTGATGGATTGAGTCGCCCAAAGCCTGAAGATAGCTTTGGGGCTTTCCTTCGAGTAAATAAATATGAACGATGGGCATCTTGCACCTCCTTAGTGTATTGTCTTCACTTTTCAACCCACTTCAAAACACTATGATTTAAACAATTCTTACACAACCCATCTTCGTGCAGTGGCCAAAAAATCCAGAAAATCGGCTATGGCAACTTCCATATTCCCATTATACTCCGCGCACCCATAATCAGATAGGGAGGTGCGGCGTACTTCCCGGAAATCGCACCCTTCCTTCTTGATATAATTATGCATAGTTTAATTGACAATTATTGGCAGGCCGTCATGGCAGGCAGTAGAAAGAAACCATAAGACTGGATATTTTGGTACGCTACTCTTCCGCCTTTCTCAATGTATCGACGGGGATATCACCATCACCGCCCACGAGCGCGTCATACACTTCAAGGCGAAGACGAAGGGGAAAATAACCTGGAGCAAGCCCGGTACCGGCGATCTGTTTTCGAAAGAGAAGCAAGGCCAGCTACGCGATAAAGAGAATGATAGGCTCCCATATCATCCACATGCCTAAAAGAGAGTTCATGATCCTGTCGGAGCCGGACATCGAGGCGATCAGAGCAAAGATCGCGGAGTACTATGTTTCACAGCCATAAAAAAGGCCCCTCCGGAGGGGAGGGGCTTTCGCACCTGATTATTTACCCGTAATGTCCTGCATGAGCTTCGCCTTGAGCGTGGTATATTCCTCTTCGGTTATAGATCCGTTTTTCCTCAGATCCTCAAGGGCCTTTATCTTATCAACTGCGAGCCCAGGGCTCTCCAGTTTTGCAGTCAAAGGATGAAGCTCAACGCTGATAGATTCAGGAACCAACCGATATTGTCCACCAGACATGGCATCGATTCCCCATCCTACAAGCCCCCCCGCAAGGATATTACCTGCAACGGCACCGCTTACCACGTGCTGACACGTCACCATGTGTTCTTCATATCCATCCTTCTTTATGGTGATCGTGTGATCCTCTTTTCTCTTTAGCGTGAGTTTGCAAGGCGTAGTGCATTCCATGCCGCTGGATGTTTTTGCAATTGCGCCTTCAGGCTTTGAGGATACCGGAATGTCCTGCGTTGTACCATGTACGATTGTTGCGCATCCATAAAATGCGAAGAAACAGGCTGAGACGACCAACAGAGAAAAGACGTTTTTTACCCTCGACTTATTCATAGTGTGCCCCCCGATGATTATTTGGCAGGGAAAATCCCCGTGCTTTTATAACCTTTCCGGTGTATTTATGTCAATAAATTATATCGCGAAATTATATCGCGAAGGACATGCCGAAAAGGGAGTTCATGATCCTGCCCGAGCTGGACCTCGGGACAATCAGGGCGAAGATCGCGGAGTATTATGTGGGGATGGGGTAGGCAGGAAGACTGGCATGCGTGTGGGATAGACCTTCGGTGCCTGCTTTTGCATCGACCGGCGAAGCTAATCAACCTTTGAAGGGCACAATCGCATAGCTTCGTCAAAAAGATCAACTCTCCACGCCTCTCCTTGCCGAGCCCGAACTCGAATATGTCCCAATGTCGTATCCCACCGCCTCAGAGTTGGCATCACCTCTTTGATCATCTTTTCTACAGTTTTGTCCCTCTTAACGACTTTACTGCGAAGAGCCTCTGCAGTGATATAGGCAGAATCTGTCACCGAACATATTCTTTTAACGTCTTCTGCAGTGGGAAGTAGGCGAGAGCCTAATCTATAAGGGCTCAACATAGCAACGGGGCCGCTCTCAAGTAACTCATCCCAAACGTGACCGTTATGAGCGTTTTTTGAGCCATGATGAGGGATTTTAAATACCGATGCTTTCTCTTGAGGCCGCCCGGGAGAGTTGATAATAACTGACCAGCCCATCTGCGGGTCTTCACTATCTTCAAGGTCTGCACCCAGGAGAGCCTGCAACGACCCCACAGAAAACCATAGAGTTACGGCAGCGCGATTTTCCGAAAAGGGCAATATCCTTCGTTTAGTTTCCTTGATAATGGGGAAAAGTTTCGCTATATCAAGTTTTGACATAAGAAGCGCGGAATCGGATGGCGACAATGCGTGCATACAACATTCAACGCCGACTGCGGTCTGAATCCTCCAAAGGCACTTATCGGCGACAGCAAAACGAGGGGCAATTCGTCTCAATTTAGAGGCCTTCGCTCTCAGCCTAAGTTCTTCGAGTATCTCCCTGAATTCATCAACCCCTGAATGAAGCTCCGACATGAGTCTGTGGCCGTAAGCCATGACTATCTCAGAAAATTGCTTGGTATTTATAGCCTCCGAGCAGACAAATTCAGCTTCCTTGCAGGCTCTGAATGTTTCACCAAGACCACGTATGTGATCATCGTGCCAATGAGTTGCTACAATCCCTTGGACCGCCGACCTAGCATCTACTCCGATCTTATCCAGATATGATAGTGCAACAGGCTTGTGTGTCGAAGGATCTTCGCAAGAATCGATGACGAACCATTTACCGTCACCGGGATGAACAAGAATGCACTCCCCGTAGCCAGGACCAAATAAAGATATTTCTACTTCATCAAGCGCAGGCGGCAGCTTCGTCTTCGTCACTTCCCCAGCCAATAAGCCTCCTAAGTTCTGTCGCCTTCTTCTCTGCTGCCTTTAATTCTCCCTCAGTCCACTCTGGAATACGTCTAAACTTTATTACAGATGTCCTGATTCTTTGACCGGTCCCGGTAGTAAGATAGCCGATACTCCAGTAAAAGAAAGCCCCTGGCTTTAAGAGGACTCGATCATCCTCTGAGACTTCATCGATCGAAAACTCCCCCTCTTCTTCCGGATTCTCGACAGTACGATCATAAAGTTTTGCTACAAAAGCGTTCTTTTTGACTTCGGCGACAATCCCTTCCCATTTCTGCAGAGATATCGACTGCTCCTTGATCTCAAGTGGGTCATAACGGAGAACCGGCAAGACAGACCCATTGTCAACTTGCTGCGGGGCAGACTCTTTTTCCTCACTGATAAAAGTTCCTAATTTTTCAGGATTATCCAAAAAACGTCTTGTGCGAGAATCACCATGAGATTCATTGAATTGCTTCAAGAGCTCTTTGTGTAACGGGTCTATCTTTGACTCGGTTCCATAAGACAAGAAAACTCGTTCTGGTTTCACTTTGATAACCTTTCAAATATCGTATATATTATATCTTCTGATCTTTTATGTGACTCAGCCCATATTTCCTTCAGTGCGGTAATCATCTCATCACTGCCAGTCTCAGAATCTTGATCACTGAGAACAATGTGATCATTTACAGCCATGTACAGGCCGTGTTCAATCTTGACGGAAGGCTCAATGATAACTGAGATACGTCCTTTTCGTCCATCACGGCGAACAGCTTCCTCCATGGTAATTGATCTCATTCCAGGAGCTTGCAGCTGCCCCTCCCACAATTCTTTGGGGGCAAGCTTATGGCCAGCAGCATTCCACTGATCGAAAGAATCCATACGAAGATGAATTTCCAAGTTGATACCCATCTGCGTTAAGGGAGTATGCCTCAGAAGGGTAAAAATACTTACAACTAGGTCACGCATTGCTTCATCATATGGTTGCTGTCTAGTCTCAGCTTTAAATCGACCACGTAAGACCTCAATGCGAACCCATCCGAGAGAAAATATTGCTATGTCCGGGTGAATAATCTCTATGGTGGCACCATCAGACTCTTGTTTCCCAATTAGTCCTTCAGCAGCGAACCATGCGGGATGAAAAATCTTAGGGTTGAAGTTTCCGACGAAAACTATCGAGCTGTTATATAAACTGGGCTGAGGGTATCTCATACTCTAAATAATAGAGCATTCCCTTTCAGTTTTCAAGCGAGTTCGGTCTTATTCTTTCGTCTTCCTCTGGAAAGAAAAAAAAGGGGAAAGGCTACTTTTGCGGGATACAATAAACC
This sequence comes from Thermodesulfovibrionales bacterium, assembly GCA_046706685.1. Lineage (GTDB taxonomy): Bacteria > Nitrospirota > Thermodesulfovibrionia > Thermodesulfovibrionales > UBA6898 > JARRRD01. The sequence goes on from JBJKPE010000236.1 coordinate 10,666, forward strand.
AACCTGTCCCCTCTCCTTTTTCCCCTCCTCTTCACAACCTTTGGTCCGATATGGTAATATTACTTCAAGGGATCAGAAAAAGTCTCAGGATATAGTTAGTCACATGAATTCACACGGCGGAAAGAGAACCTATGAAGGATCTTCTCGACAAGCTGTCTTCGTACAACGTCTTTAACTACCTACTACCGGGGATCATATTTGTAGTACTTTCCAAGGCATTTACTTCGTATTCGTTTGAACAGAAGGACGTGATTCTTGGAGCGTTCCTATATTATTTCATCGGGCTTGTGATCAGCAGGGTTGGTTCTTTGCTCGTTGAACCTGTGCTCCGGAAGATTCATTTTGTCCAATTTGCAGAATATAGCGAGTTTGTGTCAGCCTCGCACAAGGATGAGAAACTAAACATCTTGTCTGAAACGAATAATATGTACAGGACATTCTGCGCGCTCTTTCTCATGATTTTGATCCTAAAACTATACGAGAAAGTGACAATGGCATTCCCCGACGCGTCACACTGGAGCAGGCATGTTGTGATTGTGGGCCTGCTTATTATCTTTTTGTGGGCCTATAGGAAGCAAACGCAGTATGTGAGACAGCGAGTCGAGTCCAAGGGAGGAGAGAAACATGGCTGACTATTTTGAGATTGATTTTCTGGATGTCGAGTCGAACAAAAGCGGCGATGCTATACCACTTCGTTATGAAATCGGTGGCGTGACTCGCATACATGTCGTCGATGGTGGTTTTCAGGATACTGGAGACAGCGTTGTTGGACACATCAATAAGTTTTATGGAAGTCCCAATCGCATTGACTCTGTCGTCGTTAGTCATCCTGACGGCGACCATGCTGGTGGTCTCCGGAAGGTCTTGGACGAATACGATGTTTCAGAGTTGTGGATGCTTCGACCATGGATTTATGCGGATGAGCTAATCAAGAGATTCACTCGGTATACCTCTGTGGAGAATTTGATTTCTCGCCTAAAGGAAGCATACCCGAATATTGCGGCCCTGGAGGAAATAGCAGACGCGAAGGGGATTCCAATATATGAACCTTTTCAGGGCACAAAAATTGGTGACTTTACAGTGATGGCACCCACCAAGACTAGATACCTTGACCTCGTTGTGGAATCCGACAAGACACCCGAAACATCACGAGCGGAAGCGCTTTCAGTCGCGCAGGCGACTGGTGCTTACTTGGGGAAAGTTGCTCGGCAAGTCGCGGCACTGATTCGCGCCGTGTGGGGCGCAGAATCGTTTCCGGAAGAAGACACTGCCCCCGAGAACAACATGAGTGTGGTGCAATACGCTAACCTGTGCGGTATCAAAATTCTTCTGACTGCCGATGCGGGACGTGCGGCGCTTGAAGAAGCCGCAGATTATGCCCCGTTCGTGGGTCTAACGCTCCCCGGCATCGCCCGTATTCAGGTGCCCCACCATGGATCACGACATAACGTGTCAACGCCTATACTTGATCGCTGGCTGGGACCGCGGCTCGCAGTACAGCCCCAGAGTGGAGAGGAGTCAATGACCGCGATAGTCAGCGCAGCGAAGAAGGATGAGGACCACCCACGCAAGGTCGTCATACGAGCATTCATACATCGCGGGGCCAAGGTAGTGACGACTGAACGCGGTATCATATGTGTAGGTCAAAATAATCCGCCGAGAGAAAGATGGGTTACCGCAACGCCTGTTGCATATCCGGAAGAGCAAGAGGAATAGTGCATATCTTCTCTGGCAAGCTGAGAATCTAAGCTATGTTTGTATACGAAAGTCAAACACGTGGAAGATGGAAGGCAATCCAAGGCCAAATAGGGCAGAAAAGGAATTCCTAACTCTTGCATACAATAGGTTTTATGACATTTTTGAAGAGGCTGTAAATGATTTATTTTGGGAGAGAGATGAATGGTATAGATTTTCTAAGCTAAAAGACGGTTTTGCGGTCTATTCTGAGCTGTTGAATTATGAGCCCATAAAATGGGTAATCGAGCATATTAGGAAGTCGCGACCTCCAATGGAGGCTGAAATTGGGAGCGAATTGTTTAAATTTATTAGAAATGTGATCATGCACTTTCCCTTTTTTAATAGTTGGGATGAGGTGTGGGTTAATCGCTCGCTTATTAACTGGAATAAAGATGCACAGTCAATCGACAGGTTTATGCGAAAATATGAAGGGAGAAGTCCCGTAAAATATAGGTTCTGGGAAGCAGATAAAAAGAGAATGACTTACTTAAGCATAGCCTTTCCGGAGCATTATGACGACGTTACAAAGGTTTTCCTAAAAGACTTCCTGCCAGAGAAAGAAGGAGTCGTTTTTTCTTTTATACTGATGAAACAAATATTGGATACTCAAGTTGAAAAATAGGAAGATCGAAAAAGGGGACAGGCTACTTTAAGCTGGTAGATTACAACGAATATTCAGGAGGTAGGCACGATGAATATTGTCACGATAATAATATCAGCTTTAGCCCTTGTCATTTCTGCATTAACTGCCTGGTTCTCTCTATTTCGAAATGGGACCATAAAAATGACTCAGCCCACAATGTTTTTTTTTGGTCCAGATGGGGCAACTGGTCCAACAAAAATTTTTTTGCGTACTTTACTGTTTAGCACTGCCATGAAGGGGCACATTGTAGAGAACATGTATGTCAAACTTCAGCGAGGGGAATCGGCTCAAAATTTTAATATATGGGTCTACGGTGATAGGGATACCCTTGCACGAGGCAGCGGTCTGTTTATAAGTAAGGAAGGAATTGCTTGTAATCACCATTTTTTATTGCCTAAAGACGGCACGTCTTTTATTTTTTTTCAGGGAGAATATACATTGAAAGTTTTTGCAACTTTACTGGGAAAAGCACATCCTATACTTCTTTTCACACAGAATTTGAGCTTGTCAAAGGAATTTGCCGATCACCTTAACAGCAAACAGGCAGGAATATATTTCGACTGGGGTCCTGACTCAAAGAGCTACTTTCCCTATTTGGAAAAAAGGCCTGATTGGCGGGATGCTCTTGATGAACTTACGGGCGAAGATTACGAACGCGCTATCGAACAGCTCACTCCTGAGCAACAGGAATTATACTTGAGTGATCCAAACTTGCCTATAGAAAAGTTTATGAGAATACGAAACAAACAAGAGAGAAAAAAAGGCTGAACACTGATTTTGGATTTTAAGTCCTATATTCTAGCTCCGAGGACGCCTAATAATACAGGTAGGCGCTTTTTCTAGTTTTTTTGATTACTATCAATAATCCTCAGCTTTGAGTTGTTATGGACTACGTTTATTCGTCGGTGTCAATGTCAGATGGGCCAGATTAAAGCAGACTTCCCTGCCGATCAACAATCGTCCTTCTCGTCCGTCGTAGCTAAAGCACGCTGGACGGTGCGTTCGGAGACCTGGAGTTTCAGCGCCAGGCCCTTCACGTCGAACTCGGGATTGTCCTTGTCATAGAACTTCCGGATGTATCGCTTCTTGGCCTCGAAGAGGTCCTTCTCACTGACATAGATATTGATCCCCGACATCTGCTCCCAGAGGGCGCACAGCACCTCAAACCATGAGGGAAAGAAAAAGGGGACAGGCTACTTTTACGGGATACAAAGAGATGCTCGGCAGCGACAATATGCTGCGAATTGTCTGGCATCTCTGAATCTGTTCTCAAAATGATATAATTCCGAAGAGAAAAAAGGTGGCAGTCAGCTTATGGTCAATTGTAGGGAAAATGGGTTATAACAGAAGTCAAACAAAAGGATATACGATAAGGAGACATTATGTTCCATTCTAGCGTGCAGGGCTACATGGCTCATGGAAATTGTTTCTTATGGGACCCCCCCCTGGTCTGGCTCCATGTCAGTTCCGACATTGTCACAGGGTTAGCGTATTATTCCATCACCATCGCCCTTTTCTACTTCGCTTATAAAAGACGTGATGTGCCTTTCTTAAGTATGTTCGTCTTGTTTGGCGTTTTTATTTTTTCATGTGGTACGACGCATTTGCTGGCTGCCTATACCGTGTTCGTCCCGATATACTGGAAAGAAGGCATCGTGAAGGCTTTTACCGCAGTTGCTTCAGCTGCCTCCGCTTTTTTGTTTATTCCGTTACTACCAAAAGCCATTGCGCTGCCGAGTTTGACACGCGCTTTGGACGAAATAAAACTACTGAATAAAACTCTGGAAAACCAAGTCGATGAATTAAGGATAAAGGAAAGCGCGCTGGCCTCATCCACGAATGCCATAGCCTTTGCCGATCTCACTGGACGTTTGACCTATGTTAATAATGCTTTTCTTGAATTATGGGGATATGACAGTAATGAAGAGGTTCTCAATAAACCAGTCTCATCCTTCCTGGACTCGGCGGAGCAGGCTGAAAGCCTGGTCGCGAAGGTGCGGGAGAACAACAACTGGGCAGGCGAGTTGCCCGCAAAAAGAAATGATGGAAGCATCTTCGTCAGCGAACTTAAGTGGAGCACAGTTCTGGGCGAATCAGGAAATCCTATCTGCCTCATGGGTTTGTTCGCGGATATAACAGAGCGGAGAAACAACGAAGAAGCGCTTCGAACCGCGCTCAAGAAGGTCGAGGACGAAAAGGCCAAGTCGGAAGCAATCATTGGTGCCATAGGCGACGGCATCAGCATTCAGGATGCCGATTTCACGGTCATCTATCAAAATCAGGTCAGCAAGAATCTTATGGGAGATCACATCGGGGAGCACTGCTATGCCGTATATGATCGCAACGATATGCCGTGCAAAGGCTGCCCCGTTGAAATGTCTTTGAAGGATGGCGGGATTCATACGCTGGAAAGGAGCACGGTCACTGATGAGGAAATAAAATACTACGAGATTACGACGTCCGCTCTGAGAGACTCCGGAGGGAAGATCATAGCAGGCATAGAGGTTGTGCGGGACCTCACCGAGCGCAAAAAGGGTGAAGATGAGTTAAGACTATTCAAAAACCTGATAAATCAGGCGAACGACGCGATCTTTGTTGTAGACCCCACCACCGGCCGATTTCTGGACGTGAATGTCAAGGCGAGCCGCAACCTGGGATATACTCGGGAAGAACTCCTTGGACTGACTGTTTCCGATATCGACGATCTCGTTACGCCTGACCCCACTTCATGGAGCGCCAATGTGGATAATATCAAAGCCAGAGGGTATGTGTTTTTAGAAGGCGAGCACAGACGGAAGGACGGCACGACATATCCTGTCGAGGCTAATGTTAAGTATATATCCCTCGAAAAACGAGATTATATGCTAGCCGTGGCTCGCGATATCACCGAGAGAAAAAAAGCAGATGAGGCGTTGCAGAAAAGTGAGAAAAAATATCAGGACCTCTTCGAATCCACCCTCGATGGGATCTATCAGATAGATGCCGACGGCGTCTTCATTATGATGAATCCCGCAGGGGCTAAGATGTTCGGCTACGACAGTCCTGACGAGATAATCGGCAGAAAAGGATTGGATTTCTGGAGAGATCCAAAGGACAGAGATGTATTCAGGGCGGAGCTGAAGACTAAGAAATCTGTGAGCGGTTACCATATGAGGCTTAAGAAGAAAAACGGGGAACCGGTAGAGATTGAAACATCGAGCACCATAAAAGAGAATAAACAAGGGACTTTTCTCGGCATGGAGGGAGTTCTGCGGGACGTGACAGAGCGCAAGAAACTTGAAGCCCAGCTCTTCCATGCCCAGAAGATGGAGGCAGTCGGCACACTCGCGGGTGGGATTGCCCACGATTTCAACAATATACTCAATGTAATCATAGGGTATGGGAACATGCTGCTGGACAACCTGGGGTCCGACAGTACTTTTAAGGACCAAATGAATGAGGTACTCACGGCCGCCGAGAGGGCTGCGACTCTCACCAGGAGACTGCTTGCCTTCAGCAGAAAACAGGTTGTTGCCATGAAGCCCGTTAATGTCAACGAGCTTATAGCCGACATCCAGAAAATGCTTGCCCGAATCATCGGAGAGGATATTGATTTTAATCTGGATCTTTCGGGCAGGAGCCCGCTCGTAATGGCGGACGCCGGGCAGATAGAACAGGTGCTGATGAACCTCGCTGCTAATGCCAGGGACGCTATGCCGAACGGAGGAAGGCTGACGATCCATACCGGCCTGCAGATAATAGACGATGAATACGTTGCTGTCAATGGATATGGAGAGCTGGGAACATATGCTCTTATCACTGTTGCTGATACAGGGGGCGGGATGGATGAGGAGACCCGGAAAAAGATATTCGAGCCTTTTTTCACAACAAAGGGCATCGGAGAAGGAACCGGGCTGGGCCTTGCAATCTCTTACGGAATAATAAAACAGCATGGCGGATACATCAAGGTCTACAGCGAACGTAGGCAGGGCACTATATTCAAAATATATCTGCCTCTCATCGAAAAGGCGACGGCCCCGGATATGCAGGCAGAGATACCTGACGCTCCCACGGGTGGAAGTGAGACAGTGCTTGTAGCCGAGGACGACGCTTCCCTGAGAAAATTGGCAAGCATAGTCCTTGAGTCCTCCGGCTACAGGGTTATCCCCGCGCAGGACGGAGAAGATGCTGTTAACAAGTTTATGGAAGACAGCGAAAGGATCGATCTCGTGATGCTCGATATGATCATGCCGAAGAGGAACGGGAAAGAGGTCAGTGAGGTGCTCAGAAAAGTGAGACCCGGGATAAAGATACTTTTTACAAGCGGATATACGATGGACATTGTCAAAAACAAAGAACTGACTGCATCCGGCATTGACTTTATCCATAAACCTGTCCTGCCGAAAGACCTCTTGAGAAAAGTGAGGGAGATTCTGGATAGGTAAAAAAATGCTGGTCGTAGCCGATGAGAAAACCAATCTCAGGCTACTCACTCATAAGAAGCAAACTATCAATCTATCAATGTTTCAAATCGACATCATACCTCATTGGCTGACTTTAGAAGTGTGAAGCGCACATAGAGACGTAGATATTGATCCCTCGCTCCCACGCAAATTCTTTCTCAAAGCGCCGGCCGACAGTGAAAAGCCTCTTTCTTCCCCTAAATCATAACTTCCGCACCACTACAGCCCTAAATAAGAATTCTCAATTACCTCAAACATTTATATATATGTACAAAAAGCCGGCAAAGCCGTTCACGCCACTCTTCTGACTGCTGTCTTTTGGGCGGGCGAAACACGGACTATTTCAGTCTTTATTGCGGCGGCAAGGAGGCGACCAAACACGTTCTATATCTGGTTGTTTCTGGTCTTACCCACACAATATATGGGGTCAATAAAATAATTCGAAAAATCAAAAATTTTTCTCTTGACACGAAAATCGTTCTGGCTTATAGTTGGTGGTAAATAGTGGAAGAAAGTGGAGGGAACGTGCCGGCTTTCTCCGGAAAATACTATTACACCATAGACCCAAAGGGGAGAATCATCATACCCGCTCCTTTCA
>JBJKPE010000237.1:0-40731 GCA_046706685.1 Thermodesulfovibrionales bacterium
ATGCAGGCTACTTTATGCATGAAAAGGATATCCCTTCTCTTGAATTGCCACGCCTGATAGGGGACCACCGTTCTTACAACAATCTTGCTTCGGGAGCCCAGTGCAACTGTTGCGATTTTCACTCCGCCTCGCCGTAATCCTATGACGCCGAGATCTCCCTCGACCTCGTTAAGGTTGAGCCTGCTTTCCTGTGACACGACGATTATGTCGCCGGGCATCACACGCTGGTGCGGCAGCGGATCTTTGACCACGACTGCATATGCGTGGTCCCCGAAGTGAAACAGAGCCGGCATAAAGTCAGATGCTTCTTTCAGAGGGGAACCGCTCTGATCCAGCACGGTCTCCAACTCCTCTGCCTTATACAACGGAATTCTCCGTGCCGGCTGCCTGATGCCTTTGAAAATGTCTGTCATGTCCAAGCCTGTTTTACGGAGCATCGCGTTTAGCTTGTCGATAGTAGCTTTTTGGAGAAGATCCTTGGCGTCTATATCCAGAAGCTTTGCCAGCAGTCTAATTTTTTCCTTTGCCAGCGTAACGTGTCCCCCAAGCAGCGAAGCAAGAGCCGACTGTGTCAGCAAGCCTCCGCTTGCTTCCGCCACGTCCGTTTGGCGGAGATTCTTTTTTTCCATAGCCTGCCGTATTGCCGATGACAATTCTCCCATGTCTAATGCCCCCCCTAATGTTGCTTTGATCGCTTCCTGCAGTTCTTTGGAATGAAACGGCTTAACCACATAATCTATCGCCCCCCTTTTAAAAGCCGTGGCCGCCGCTCTGGCCTCATCTATTGCCGACAACGCTATGACCGGGACTCGGATATTCATCCGCCCGAGTTCGTCCAGAACGTCACAATCCGATCTGCATCTATCATGACATCCAGGATGATGAGGCTGATGTCTGCGCGTTCTTCAAGAGGTTAAGCGTCGCAGTGCTTTTTCTCTCCGAAGTATGTGGTACTGATTAGCTCAGAGCGCCATCTTTACGCTTTGAAGCTCGTCCACAAGTAGAATCTTTTTCTTGCCCGTTAGTTTTACCTCGCGCGGTCATAAGTATAACAAAAGAAGCCGCTGCAAGAAAATAACTTAATGTGGTGGCATTATCAATATAAAAAAATAAATACTGCTACGGCAATAAAAAAATATATAGACAACGCCGCGACTTTTTTTTATCATAACGTAGAACGATGGTGGGGACTGTCGTAGTTTTGATAGATCAGGTCGTGCTGGTGCCGCGCGGGTTTCGGGTGAGCCGCCCGGAAGTGCTTGAGCGCATCGCCGAATTCGTTGAGCTCATACAGAATGGCCCTTCGTCGGAAGACGGCGTGCCGGAGGCAATCGAGCCATTGATGGTGATTCCGCTGTGCAATCCCGATGTGGAGGCGAAATATATCCTCCATGAAGGCTTCCTCAGGTATGAGGCGTTGAAACGAGCCCGTATGCCAAACGGCGAAAGGATAAACAAAATACGGGTCACTGTCTCCGAATCTGCTTTTCCCCCGGCCGGTAATATCAACAGTAGAGAGGCGATAATCCAATATCTGAGGACTGCCATGGACCTGCACGGCATGCCGCAACGGCTGCCGGCAAGCAAAATGGAAAGGCGTAATGCAGCGCGAAGACTCTTTGAGCTGGGCGTGCCTCTCAAGGAACTTTATAAGTACGCGCCCAAGTCAACCATCTCGAGGTGGCTGGCGGACTTGAACAATCCGAAGGTACTAGCACTACAAGAAAAGAAGAAACAGGCCCTTGATCTGCTGCGTTACGGCAAAGACGGAAAGAAAGTGAGCTTGCGCGAAGCCGAAAAAGCATTCCTCATACCAAAATCCACGCTGGCAAAATGGCTGATCGACGAAAAAAACAGTTCAGCTGGGGGCTATGCGTCCGTCCAACCGTCCCACTTGTCCCATCTGGAACAACGGGACACCTCCGGGAAGGGCGAGCATGAGATGCTGGCTGCCGCCGTCGAGGCCGCCATGGGGAAGCGGTTGATTAAGGCCCTGACCGGCTTGCGGTTTGCCGCCGAGGTGCTGCGATCTTTCCCCCACTGCCCCGGGGAACTGGAAGCGATCTGCCTCAACACATTCATACCTCTCTTATGCGCCAAGTCCGAAAAGGTCGATGGCATCGTGAAGGCCGGGGACTATACGGCGCACTTGGCGTCTATCGAATCCGACATGGATTTTCTGAAGGAAAAGCTAAACGCCTCTAACACCAGGGTGCTTCGTCTGCGAGACATTATCAAAAAGCAGGCTGGAACGATCAAGTCATTGAAACTGCGGTGTTCTTCGGAGTGTGAGTTCTCCAGGCAGCAGCGCGAAAAAATACATCTTGATTTCGTTCGGGCAATGGTCGAGGACCTTCAGAGCATAGCCGCTATGTTTCTGGAGAACCCGGACTCCGACAATCTTAGGACAATCATCGGCAACCTGACTCTGAGGATAGTGTCAGGCTTCGAAAGTGCGGACAGACACGGATATGCGGCAACGAAGAGCGCCCCGATTTTTCACGCCTTTACACGGGCGGTAGTAAACATCCGCCATGTACTGCCAGCGCCAACACTAGACCGGATCGAAGCGCTTCTGATGATTCGATCATCCCGGTTAATGTCTCACGGTGAGCAGGGATGAACAGTCTACTTTTGGTAGAACCAGCAACCGGGCAAGACATTTCTGCATTCCTCCGCGCCAACAGGGGGATGATCAAGTCACTGGCGCGCGCCCTCTGCAGCACCATCCTGCCCGAGGATATCGAATTAGATAACATGGCGGCGTTGGCATACCTCGACGCCCGCAGGACTTACCGGGAATTCTCGGGGAACAAGTTGAGCACCGTTTTCGGCTTCTACTTTCGTAAGGAACTCCGGAAGGGGGGATTCACCCGCTTTGACGCGGAGTTCGCCAACGATATCGCTGCAATCAGGGAAGATGGGACGCCCCCGGAAGGGGCGGAGTATGCGGAGTATGTAGTGCATGCTGCATCGTTTCCGCGGACCTCCCCATCGCTGAAAAAAGTCCTGGCCATTTTGAGTTCCGGCCGGCGGAAGTACGACAAGTTACGCGCCTTCTACGGACTGGACGATGCGGTGGACTTGGCTCTTCTGGTCCGTTGCGAGTTCGACCAGGTAAGGACAATGGGAAGACATCTGTTTATCGCGATCTCCCGGACTGGGCAGAAGGTTCTGATTTGCGCGGAATCCGAAGACCAGGCGATGCATTACGCAAAAGAGTACGGGGAAATTGTGCGGCTTGATGCCGCAGAAAGGGAGGTTTAGGAATATCGTGTGACAAAAGGGGTTCTCACGTTCAGGTTTTCCCGGCTGGTTTGCCGCACGGAATGCGGACTCTGCGGCGATATTGCCGGCTTACACGCCCTCCTGTGCTTATCCTGAGGTGATAGCCCTGTGCCAAGCTGAAAGTTGATTGAGAATCGGCTATGTTTTCAGGTCCTCCCGTTGAGGATTTTTTCACAGTGCTTTGCCACTCTAACGCCGTGTCAAAGTGAACGTCGATTGGAATGACCTCGATTCAGCAATCGCAGCGGCCGCGTCTTTTTCCAACTGTAATATCTCATGTGGCACGACTCAAAGTCTTCTCCAGTCGCAAGCGACCGAGGCTGCAAATTAAGCAGTCAAAGATCAACAGCGCTGCCGCCAGGCTCTGTCTCGATATCCCCGACCGACTATGTCAGGCTCGCGCAACAGTCTCAAAACTCATTTACTACAGCGATAAGACCGGCTTTACGGTCTTCAGCGCCACGATGGGAAACAATACCCAGATATGTGCGGTTGCGAAATCCGTTCCGTTTCGTCTGGAGCAGGGACGGCAGGTGGAGCTCACCGGGCATAGGCACATGGACGCGAAGCACGGGCTACAGTTTGAGATAGAGGTTTTGCAGGTAGTGGAGCTTTCCACAGAGCAGGGGATACGCGCGTATCTGTCCTCCGGCGTCATTTCCGGCATAGGGCCCGTCCTTGCCGAGCGCATAGTGGACAAGTTCGGCGACGACACTCTCTCTGTCCTCGACGCCGACCCGTCGAGTCTCCTTGACATCAAAGGCGTCGGCAGTCAGAATTTCAAAACGATTGCTGCCTCCTGGCAACAAAAGAGGTCAGGAGCAGCGGTAATGGCCGAGCTCTGCAAGCTGGGCCTATACATGGCTGACGCCAGGGAGGTCTATAAGACTTATTCCGACAACGCCCTTTCCGTGGTAAAGGACAATCCCTATCGTCTGGTGGATGAGGTCCATGGCATCGGCTTTATAAAGGCCGATAAGCTTGCCGGTGCTTTGGGTTTCGCAAAGGACTCTCCGTTTCGCGTATGCGCTGGGGTGATGTACGTACTGGCGACAGCCCGGTCCGTGGGGCATTGTTACCTGCCGGCGCCGGAGGTGCAACAGCAGGCAGCGGCGCTGCTGTCCGTGGAGGCGGAAAGCGTGACCAACGCCTGCGGGCAACTGCTTGCCGCACGGAAACTGATATGTGCGTCCGGCGCATACTACCTCGCAGAAATGTATGACACCGAGCGGTATGTAGAGAAGCGTCTGAAGGACTTGTCGCTGCTCCATCCGGTACCCGGGGTGTTGCACTTCGACGACATTCTATCGGAGGATCAGCGGCAAGCGGTCCGTGTCGCCATGACCTCCGGCGTCTCGATCATAACCGGCAGTGCCGGAACCGGAAAAACGACCACCCTCAAATCCCTCATCAACTGTCTGGAACACAACGGGGCGGCATATGTCCTGGTTGCCCCAACGGGCAAGGCGGCCAAGAGAATCAGCGAAGTTACGGAAGGCCGGCCCGCCTCAACCATTCACCGTCTTCTCCTCGATATGAGGCGGCAGCCCGGCGATCCCTGCCGCGTGAAGGTACCTGTCGGCTGCTGGGTCGTCATCGATGAATTCTCCATGGTGGACATAGGCCTTCTGGCCGCCCTTCTGAGGGGTCTCCCCAATGTCGTGCAGCTCGTGGGTATAGGAGATCCCTTCCAGCTGGAGCCCGTTTCCGCCGGGCAAGTGCTTCACGATATGATCGAGTCTGGTCTTTTCCCCGTCACCGCCCTCAAGAGGATTTACCGGCAAAGGGAGGGGTCGTCCATTATAGATATCGCAGACGACATAAAGGCAGGCAGGTTCCCGGTTATCCCGAATGTCACTGACGCCTTTTTGTTTGAGATAACCGGCAATGACAAGATCTCGCGGATCGTCGTGGACGTTGCAACCAAGAGGATACCCGAGAAATTCGGTATCCCCTTCAGCGAAATACTGGTCCTCTCGCCGATGCGCAAGGGGACGTTGGGTGTAGCCAACCTCAACAGACTGCTGCAGGCCGAAGTGCGGGACGAGGCGGCGCCGGGCATCGGCATTTTCAAGGAAAACGACAGGGTGATGAATCTGAAGAACGATTACGTACGTGGCGTCTTCAACGGAGACACGGGCGTCGTCAGCAGGATAGACCTGGAAAGTAACGTCCTTTTCGTCCAGTTCGAATCCCTCGCTCAGGAAGCGACTTACGAAATCAACGAACTCGGGCGGCTCGATCTCGCCTATGCCTGCACCATACACAAGGCGCAGGGTGCACAAGCGGAGGCGGTCGTACTGGTAATGACCGCCTCCCATGCGGTCCTTTTGTCGAATTCCCTGCTTTATACGGCCGCGACACGCGCCAGAAAGATATTGGTCATCGTGGGACAGAAAAAAGCGATGGGCTTGGCCATATATAACCGATCCCAGCAGAGGCGATACACTTCGCTCTTCAGGCCATAATGCACGCCTGGAAGATAATCGCCGAGGGGGCCTTCGCCCTGGGTTTCGGGGAGCTGATCGCAATCCTGTATCTCCGGTCGGCCCTTCGCAAGGCACGCCGCATCCATGCAACCGCGGACCAGGGCGTGACCACGGTAAACGTGCTGGGGGCGATTCATGCCGAACTTGCAAAGGATTACAAGGTTTTTGCCTTTTACCGGGCCGACCCCGAAAACGACCGGCTCCTAAACGACCAGTGCGGGGGGATCCCGGTACTCCTCCGCAATGCCGCCACGAAGGCCCTATGGCGCGGCAGACCGTTTTCGCTTGACAGGCAAAACAGCATTGATGCTGCGGTTCTGGCGAAATTCAAGACCAGCCCTCTGACGTTCGTACCGATCGCAAGCAAGGCAGCCGTGCCCTGCTGGGATATGCACGGCTGCGCTGACAATTCATGCGCCTGCCACGGCAAAAGAAACTGCCGTTGCTGGCTGGAGTCGGACAGGCGCTTTCGCGGGGAGGAGATCTCCTACCCGGAGAAGATGAAGAGGTGCTTCTGTTGCAAGGCGTTTCTGCCGGCGGGGGCGTTTCTGATCCAGGGGGTGATGACAGCTGGCAAGGCCCGAAGACTGAACTCGAGGTTTGCCGGAATACTGCGATCGGCGATGCTCTATGAAGAGGCGCACCATTCGGCGACGATCGATTACCTTACCGGTGTGCCCAACAACGGCAATCTGATGGACATTCTTCCGCATCTGCTGAACATTTCACTGCGCCTGAAGGAGGATCTCTGCGTCGTCATGTTCGACATTGACCATTTCAAGAAGTTCAACGACACTTACGGCCATCAGACAGGCGACGTGGTCTTGCGCGGTCTTGCCCAGTTCGTTCAGGGCCGGCTTGGCAGGGTGAGCGACGTTATCGGCCGATACGGCGGCGAGGAATTCATGATCATACTGCCCAATACAAAGAAGCAGGACGGACTGCGCTTCGTCACCGGGATCCGCAAGGATGTCGAGGCGCACACATTCACGGCTGAGGCCGGCGATCTGCACGTCACCATAAGCATGGGACTGGCGGCGTGCCCCACCGACGCTACGACCGTCGCTGACATTATAAAGAAGGCGGACGTCGCGCTTTATCGGGCAAAAAAAACGCGGAATACCGCGACGGCCTTCACTGAAGAGGGGTGAAAAGCAGCATAGTTCTTTTGTCTGCCGTTTTGCCTTTCGATATAACAGCCGGAGGGTGATGAAGGATAAGGCGGTGCCCGAGCTGCCAATCACCCTCGTAAAGTCAAAGACCGGCGCTTTCCCCTCACCTGAGCTTTTTCGGCGTTTCGTTTCCCCCAGTCAGGCTTCTCCGGCTGTCCACCGCTGATCCTGCAAAACTCAAAAGTAATATCCCCTTGAAAACACATTTTTTTAGGGGGTAGAAAAATGGAAAAGTCTGAATTAGTCAGAAGTATTCCGCTGAAGCAAATTATGGTACCGGAGGATGTGCAGCTCAGATCGACCCCGCTCGATCCGGAGCGGGTGGCAATGTTTACAGAGCTGTACCACGACGAAGGGAAGGGGGCTACAAGGGTCCCTCCCCTTGAGGTTTTTCTCCTTCAGGGGGGCGACCCCGCGGCAGCCCTGTATCCGCTTGTGGAGGGGCGGCACAGGTTCGAGGCCTTAAACGAGCTGAAAAGCAAGGAAGCTCGTGTGATTGTTCATACGGATTATACGTTTACCCTGGAGGACGCCGAGGCAAGGCATCTCAAGCATCAGCTGTGGCTGATGGGCCTGTCGCTCAACTGCAGGCACGGAAAGCCGCTCACAAGGGAGGAAAAGATAGCGGCGGTCATGCGTCTGAAAGACTTTGGAAGCGGCATAGAGGAAATTGCCGCCACGGGTGTTGCGCCTATCCGGACGCTGTATCGTTGGATCGAAGACGAAGACAAAAAAAAGAAGGAGGCCGAAAAGCAGCGAATCTTAGCTTTCCACGAGGAGGGAAAGTCTCAGCGTGAGATCGCTGCGGAGTTGGCCAAAGAGATGGAGGCTGCAACCCGGCAATCTACAGAGCCCTCCGCTATGCTTAGCAAGGTGAACCGCACCCTCAAGAAAGGCAAGAAGCACGCTGACCACTCAGCAACGGACAAAACGCTCGGTGGATCGTCAGGTGTTTCGTTTTTTCCAAATGGCAAAAACCAAACACCCCCCACAACGAAGGACGAGGAACCGGTGTCCGACCTTGCCCAGGTCGCCGAGGTGCTCGACGGACTGCAGGAGATAATAGAGCGAGCCGACCCTTCGGAAGAGCTTGAGGCCCGCCTGAGACTTAATTTCCTGCCGTACCTCGCGGATAAATTCCCCACTATACGGCAAATGATAGACAAGCAGGGCGATCCCTTCGAAATCCTTGACCTTCGCGCCGACTATGAGGTTGTGTACGAGCAACTCAAAAGGCGCAACATCGAGGTGGTGGAGCTGAAGGACGAAGTCGCCGGACTAAAGGCTCAGCTCAAGAGACGCAGCGAAAACTGCACATCCAGCTGCGAGTATACCTACGAGCGGCTCGCCAAGGAGGTCGGCAGGCTCCACGACTTCATCCTCGCGCGCGCCAAGGAACATATCGATGTCATGGGAGGAGTGGGACCGGAGACGCAAAGAATCATCAGACAACTCACATACGATTTCGTTCTGCCGGGCATCTCCTTTTTCGAATGGACAGCCGAAAACGGTCTGCTGCTCACGACGTCGGCTACCATACGCAGGTTTGGAGAATTCGAAGAAACGCTCGAGGCCGCGGGACTGATCAATCCCCTCATAAAGAAACGGCTCGATCAGTTGCACAGTTTGCTTGCGCCACTGGCGGCCCGCCTTAACAACGCAGAGGAGGAGGTGGCAGAACATGTCGCAAGCTGACACCATCTACGCCTTTCTGAATGCAAATGTCGGCATGGTCCATAGCATAGCCCGGAGGATGCTGGGCGCATTCCGGATCGAGGAAGTAATGTCCGAGGCCTATCTTGCCGCCGAGACCTATCTGAATGACAAGCGTGACCCGGCTAAAAAATCACATGGCCAGACGGTTTACTGGTGGTACCTGCAAAAACAGCTTGCCCGACTCCGGCGCATAGGTACATTCGAGGAGACAGTCGATGGAAAACAGGACTCCTCCCCAACAATCGAAAAAGAGTTCACCGAAACGGACGGCTTCATTCCGGATTATATCGAAGAGGACGTGTCCGAGGGCGATGAGCAATGGCGAAGCACCGCCCCGAAATTCTTCGTTCATCTTCCTTCCTTCCGCGGTTTCGTTTCCCCCCGGGCTTTACTGGCCCTCGAACTTCTCGGACAGCAGGGCGACTGGGACTCAAAGAGGACGCGGCTTAATCAGTTTTACGCATGCGGATCTTCTCAGTTACGGCTGTGCTTATCCCGCGACATCTCAGAGTGTCGAAGGCAGATCTATTTGTGCCAATGCCTCAACGGCTGCCGTAATGCCGTCCTCGTCTGCGCGTCTTCTCCCGAGGAAGCCGTCAACATGCTGCCCACGAAATACGGGAAATTGCTGGATATAGCCCTTTTTCATCAGCCCCGGCAACGAAATGACGGGTGCGAGACGGCACCAAACGAAGGTGATGCGGTGGCTGTCCTCTTTAGGTAATATCGACAGCACGCACGCTAACTTTTCAGCCGACAGGAGGTTGTGACATGGTTTTTGATACACCGAATATGTCGTTGTCGCAGGGTATCCCCGAGTTGTGCGAGGCGGCTTTGGCCGAACCGGAAGTCTTCGGCGGTGGGTGCGTGGAAGCCGGAGAGGCCGCGCCTGGTGATGGCGAGGCTGGCTCTTCAGTTTACAGGGAGTCGGATCTCGCGAAGGTCTACCTTAAGGAAATGGGGAGCATTCCCCTTCTTACGAGGGAAGGCGAACTAGACCTGGCAAAAAAGATCGAAAGCGGCAGGGAGAATGCCGCGGCAGCGATCTTTTCAGTATCGTTTGCGGTTGAGCTGCTCATGTCCGCAGCCTCGTTAGTAAGAAAAGGCGAAGTGGACCTGGGGGATCTGCTACGCTTCTGCAGCGCTTCCGCCCGGGCACCGAAGGGTAACCAAAGGAGGTTTTTCCGCGTAATCGCACGTATAAGTGCTTTGCGCCGCAAAAAAGGATGCAAGAGCGCCGCAAAAGTTGCGCAGTTGGCAGCAGGGCTGAGACTGCAACAGGATTTTGTAAATATCTGCCATGAACGGCTGCAGGCCATAGCCGAGCGTATGGACGAGACCACTTCGAAGATGACGGCCGTAGGACGGCAACTGGAGGCGGCAGGCTGCACCGTTTCCCGGGAGGGGCTGAAGGTCCCCCGTGCTCGGGGCGCAAGTAACATGAGTGAGATTGAACCCTTGATCGCTACATACAATGACTGCCGCCGGGGGATCAGAAAAGAAGAACGCGAGATCGGCATGTCATATAGCGCGCTGCGGGGTGTGATGCTCAACTTTGCCGCAGCCGTTCAGGAGACGGAGCAAGCCAGGACGGCCATGGTCGAGGCGAATCTAAGGCTCGTCATCAGCATCGCAAAACGATATCTTGGACATGGTCTGTCGTTACTCGAGCTCATCCAGGAGGGCAATATTGGTCTGATAAAGGCCGTTGACAGGTTCGACTACCGGCTTGGGTATAGGCTCAGCACCTATGCTACATGGTGGGTGCGACAGGCGATCACGAGGGCGGTTACAGATCAGACTGGCACCATCAGAATACCCGTCCACATGACTGAACTCACATCCCGCGTCTCGAAGGCGGCACGGGAGCTTTCTTATGAACTCGGACGCGAGCCATTGCCCGAGGATATCGCCGCCAGACTCAAGATGTCCGTTATAAAGGTGAAACAGGCGCTGGATCTCCCGGGCGAGCCTTTCTCATTGCAGACGCCTACAGGTGAAGATGGGGACAGCTGTCTGGCTGATTTAATCGAGGACACCGTCAGCCTTAGTCCGCTGGAGCAGACGGAAAAGACAGATCTCGCAGAGAAGATGGAGAAGGTCCTTGAGACGCTGCCACCGAGGTATGCAGCGGTTCTAAGATCCCGTTACGGGATAGGCACAGATCGGGCAAAAACGCTCGATGAGATTGGGCGGGAACACCATCTGACAAGAGAGAGAATCCGCCAGATCGAGCTCAAGGCAATCAATATGCTCAGAAACCCAATAAGAAAGAAACATCTCAATGACGTCCGATGAGGGTAACAACGGCTATCACCATGGCCCAGGCCGCAATCGCTCTGGAGCCCCGCCGGGTCGCCACCTCCGATGTCGCAGCTCTCCGAAGCCTACGGGGTGAGAGGGAGAGAATACGGAGGAGTTTTGCGGAAATGACCGCGCGCAGGAAAGACGCACGTACACTCAGAAGCGCCGTGGTCCTCCAATTCCGCCAGGGGCTCGGTTCAGAGCTTCAACTCTGTAACATCTGCCTCAATCGAGAAGTGAGCCATTGGCCGCCCGACAGTGAGTCGGGCTTCGACGTATGCGCCGAGTTCATTCCAGACCCTTGGAAGTTCCTGTCTATCTGCATCCGCCATCTTGCCGTTGCGAAAGAACTTTCCTGCCAGTACAAGGTGAATCACGATGTGCTCCTCAATATAGTCATTGAGGAAGGAGAAGAACTCATAGCGGCCCTCGAATTCCTCATTGCCGATGCGGGCGACCTGAATCACTGAGTAATATCTATCTATAACGGCATGAGATTCAACGTCAAAATAGGCTCTGTTACCAGTCTCACCGGGAGGCATTGCAGGCTTTCGGTTTCGGCTGCCTGTCTGCCTTCCGGAAGCGACTATGACAGATTGAAACCCGGACTGCAGGCGCGCTTTGAGCTCAACGGCCCCACCATACCGCTTGTGATCGCTTCTGTCAGCCACAGAAACAGCGATGGGCCGTCTCTTCTTCTGAGTTCGGCGCGGGACCTCCGGTTTCTCACCGAACTGTTTTCCGTGCAGGGACAGGAGGTTGCTCTGTTCGTCGAGGAGGACGCTCCCCGGGGCCTTCTCGATGAGGCATCCGCTTTACTGAAGTGCCTGGCCGTCAAGGAGAGGCGCCCAGAAAGCCAGCTGCTGCAGGAGATCACGGCGTTCAAACCGTCCGTGCGAGGCCATAAAGATATCGAGTTTGTGTCCGAGCGGCAGTTGCCGGTCGTCATCAGAAAACTCAAGGAAAGGTTACAATCGCCCGTGAAATCCGCCGATGCGGCTTCTTGACAGGCCGTGGCGGGGAGAATACATATGGACACATTATTTTATAGGAACACCGTGGAACTTCAGGGCGTCGTCATGGATTGCCCCATCGTAAAGCATGGGGAAACGGTGCTTATACTCAAGACTGTCGAAACCATAGGGGAGCGGATATATAAGGCTGAGCACGATGTGCGCGTACGGGGCATTATCGACGCCCAGCAGGGTGACTTCTTCTGCGTCCTCAACGGTGTGTTCGGCCAGGATAATTTTGTTCTTGTAGATCCCAGGCTGGTAAAGAATCTGGGTCAGCTCGACACTCGCGATGTGAGGTTCACAAATCATATAGTTCTGTCTGCCACCGTGTCGTCGGATATCCGGCCCCTTTCGCAAGGGCACATGTTCGAGCTATATACGGAGGTCGGGACCACGCGCGACGGCGACGTTTTAAAGTCCATCCATACCGTCATTACAAACGGGAAACTCGCCCCGATAGTAGCCAACACGCGCAGAGGCGATTTTGTCATCGTCGAGGGGCATATAGCGTATGACCGGAAGATCGTCATAAGAAAGTTCTCCAACATCAGCGTCGCCCATTCCAGTGCGACTTCGCTGCGGGTCTGCAAGGCGTCATGATCCATCTCACGGAACCATGTCCACGAGGGGGGAACTGCCAGCTATGTTTAAAACTCGTGCTGCGGATTATCTCCACGAAGAGCGTCGGGTTGTTCGTTCATAGCTATCACACGGCCCGTCTGGGCCGTGATATCGGTCAGGCAATAGGGCTTACGCAAAAGGAGCTTGACGATCTTTACATTGCCGGACTGCTGCATGACATAGGCAAAATCAACATCCCCTCCACGATTTTTCTGAAAGACGCACGACTTACACAAGACGAAATGAAGTTGATGCAAAGCCACTCTGCCTGGGGGGCCGACCTGGTTGAAAGCATGGGCTTCTTCCCTCATTTGTCCCATGTTATCCGCAGCCACCATGAGACGCCTGACGGCAGCGGCTATCCCGATGGACTGATCTTGGATCAGATACCCCTTTTGACGAGGATCATTTCTGTTTGCGACAAATTCAGCGCAATGACGATCACGCGGACTTATCGGGCCTGCGGGCGGTTCAGTACAGAAGACGCGCTAAGCGAGCTTAACGATCTGCTGCACATATACTTCGGTAGCAGCCTGCACAGAGTCGAAGATGTTCTTCTCTCCTACGGCTCCGATCAGGCCATTCTTGATTCGCACAAGCTCTTGGCGAACGGCCTCAAAAACGTCTTTCCTCCTTTGGACCTCCCCTGGCTGCCGCATGATGCCCGCTCGGACGGTCTGCAGTGAGCGCGGCGACCAAGGGACAGGTTTTTCACTATCACCGGCTCCTCACCAAAGCGCAGGCGAGGTTCAGGCGGCTTGCCGTTACGGCAACTGCCGCAGCAGCGGTTACCGTCGCAGTTCTTCTTTCGGAGCCCCTCTCAGTAGCAGTGACCACGTTGTTTTCCTGGTACCTCATATACGGCGCAATAGAGGGCCTGCTGCCGCATGAGATCTATACTTCGCGCCGCCCCGTTTACGACCAAAAGCCCGGCGATCCCCGCCCGGCGTACGCCAACGAGCACAGGCCGCTCGTACTGAAGGTAAAAAACATAGCGTTTTCCGAACTGTCCATAATGATTATGGAGGGGCTTGTCTCACTTGCGGCGGCATTCTATTTCTCGGTGCTGGCGCAACTGCTGCCGCCACTCGCCCTCCTGCCCGTACACTTTACCGTTTACTGTTTTTCGTTTTACCTCCTCTTTGTTGAGCTGCTTGACTATATTGGCACCATGCAAATGGCCGATTTTTCCACCTCCAAGAAAGACAGGCTTATCTCGGCCATCCACAACGCCTTCACAGATTACAGAGGGGGTTATCTCATAGGCATGATCGGCAAAGTCCCGATCGGTCTCAAACGCCTGTCGCGGTATCTGCATACGCTCATCTTCGGGCCTACAGGCGAGGGAAAATCCTCCTCCCTGATAATCCCGCAGATGCTGATGGACGCCGACGCGCCCGGCTCCGGAGTGGGCCCGGACGCCAAAAGCCCCGAGCTCTACAACTCGGTGGCCGGCCGATGGATTAAAAACGGCAAGCGCGCCATTCTCTTCGACCCCTGGCACCCCGACACCGTCGGCATCAATTTCCTGCCCGACGCCGACGACCAGGACCTGCTGACGTTTGTAGAGGTCATGACCAAGGAGCGCGAGGAAGCGATCTCGAAGGAAGACCCGTTCTTCAAAGCGCGGACGAGATACATCCTCTATGCAATTCTCAAGATGGTCAAAACCTACAAGGACGAGTATTGCAACCTGGCCACTGTCTATTACGTCGTACAGTCGGTCGAGATGCTCATACACTGTGTCAACACGGCCCCTGCCAACATCAGGGCGCTTTTCACTGACTTCGCCATGATGAGGCCGGAAACCCAGGTTAATGCGATCAATTCGATAAAGGAGAAGCTGGACGTCTTTATGTCAGCCGAGGTCAGGAAGGCCTTCTCGAAATCGGAATTCAAGATCGAGGACCTCTTCAGCGGCGAGAAGCCCTGTCTTCTGATTATCGGCTCCCCGGTTGACAAGCCGGAGGCGGGAAGCAAGATTTCCTCACTCATCATAAACCTCGTCATCAACATGGCCTTCCGGGAGCGCCGGCTGTGGCAGCAGTCTCAACAGCGGCAGCAGAAGCAGCAGCGCTTGCAACCCAGGGAGCTTTATCTGTATTGCGATGAGCTGCGCAGCCTTCGCATAAATTCACTCGCAAACTTGGTATCCATAGCCCGCGCCACGAGAACCCATGTGATAGCAAGCGTCACTGACATCGGCTTTCTCAAGTACTATCGTGAGGATTATACGAGCCTCATGTCGAACTTTCGCACCCGGATAGCCATGCGTGGTCTCGACTACGACTCGGCAAAATATATCTCCGACTCCCTCGGGAAAGAAGACATAAATACCTACAGGCTCATGAGGGGCCTCATGCTCGGCCAGGAACAGCGCAACAAGCTGGACCCCAGCGAGGTCATGAACCTCACGGAGGGCAAAATCATCGTCTTTTCCCCCCACACACCTCCATTCCCCGCAGACACGGCCTCCATCTACAAGTCGCCCTGGCTCAAGAGTATGGTGGAAGTGCCTCCGACCAACATACGAGCCTTATACGAGGAGTGGGGATTAGCTGAAGGTCCCCTGGAGGACCCCATCCTGCCTGTCTCAGACGAGGGCAAAATAGACACCGAGGCAATCAAGAGCGGCCGTGACGAAGACTGCAACCCAGACATTACTCAAAGAACGTTTATGGACCAAGGAGGGGGGAAATTCCGCGCTTCGGACGCCGCACCCCATGAGACCCCACTATTCCCGACGGTCTCGGACGACGCGCGCGAGGAGCAGCCCCAGGATGCCAACGCCAAATCAAGAGAAATGGAGGAATACGGGGGCTCTGCGCCTGTGCTATAGAGACAACATTGACCCATCGCCGTCACAACATCATCCTCCATTTCGCATCATGGCTGCAATTACCTTACCGCCGCTGATATGACTGATACTAGACAATTTCGAGCGCTCTCAATAACTGAGGATTTCCGCTACTTACCGACAGAGACGCCACAGCTGTCTATGTGAGAACCTTCCTGCCAACACCAAGAATACTCTAGTCGTAAATTGTCCTTGCCTTTAACAGCCATAACGTATTATCATTAATCACTTTTTTGTAGATCAAGGGGAATGTATCGGGCCGGGGAGAATATATGACAGAACCTACAATTATATGTCCGAAATGCAAGACTGAAATCAAACTCACTGAATCGCTTGCCGCTCCGTTGATAGAATCGACCCGCCAGGAGTTTGAAAAACAGCTTGCTCAGAAAGACGCCGACATCGTCAACCGAGAGAATGCCCTCAGTCAACGGGAAAAAGCCCTTTTAAAAGAAAAGGCGTCTATCGACGAACAGGTAGCCGCGAAACTTCGGCAGGAGCGCGGTGCGATTGCAGCAGAGGAGGCGAAGAAGGCAAAGCTGGCACTTTCCGCAGACATGGAACAGAAAACGAAAGAACTCTGCGAGCTTCAGGAGGTGCTGAACCAGAAGAACGAAAAACTTGCCGAGGCGCAGAAGGCACAGGCTGAACTCATCCGCAAAGAGAGAGAGCTGGATGACGCTAAACGCGAGCTAGACCTCACCGTACAGAAAAAGATCCAGGAGGGTCTGTCGGCTGTCCGCGAGCAGGCTCAAAAGGAAGCTGGCGAGCAGATGCAGCTTAAAGTGATGGAAAAGGAACAGACCATCGTCTCCATGCAGAAGCAGATTGAGGAACTCAGGCGTAAGGCAGAGCAGGGATCGCAACAGCTACAAGGCGAGGTTCAGGAGCTTGAGCTCGAAGAGCTTTTGAGAACCAAGTTCCCCCGCGACACGATCGAACCTGTCCCAAAAGGTGAGCACGGCGGCGACATATTGCAGCGGGTCTGCGGTCATGGGGGGCAGATCTGCGGCAGCATCTTATGGGAATCAAAGCGTACAAAGAACTGGAGCGACGGCTGGCTCGTGAAGCTGCGCGAAGATCAGCGGGCCGCGAAAGCAGAGGTCGCAGTGATTGTTAGCCAGGCCCTTCCGAAAGGAGTCGAAACATTTGAATTGATCGATGGGATTTGGGTGACACATCCCCGGGCAGCCCTACCTGTAGCTGTAGCTCTGAGAGATACGGTGATGGAGGTTGCGGCAGCCAGACAGGCAGGCGAGGGGCAGCAGACCAAGATGGAGATGGTTTATCAGTACCTGACTGGTCCGCATTTTCGCCAGCGCGTTCAGGCCATAGTCGAGGCCTTTTCTTCCATGCAGGAAGATCTTGATAAAGAGAAGAAGGCGATAACCAAACAGTGGGCCAAACGCGAAGCGCAGATCGAGCGGGTCATGGAGGCTACGGTCGGGATGTACGGTGATCTGCAGGGGATCGCAGGGAAGACGTTGCAGGAGATCGAGGGGCTCGGGTTTCCGGCTATTGAGGATGAAACGGGCAAATGATTGGTCACGCGGGAGTCAAGCAAGAAGTGAGAATCGAGCGAGCGCTGTGACCGAGCTTATTCTTAGTGAGACAATCGAGCGGAAGATATATCTGATTCCGGGGCATAAGGTTCTGCTTGACAGTGATCTTGCCGAACTTTACGGCGTAGAAACCAAACGGCTCAACGAACAGGTACGCAGGAATCCAAAGCGGTTTCCGGATGTTTTTATGTTTCAGCTTACAGAAGGGGAAGCGGAATCTCTAAGGTCGCATTTTGCGACCTTAAAAGGCGGCCGGGGGCAACATTATGGAGGACAGCGGAGTTGAGGCGCACATGTATCTCTCGACGATAGAAATTCTCAATTTCCGGTCCTTCAAGCACCTTATTGCGGAGTTTCATCCAGGGCTTAACGTTTTAGTTGGCCGGAATAACACAGGGAAGACTAATCTTATTTGCGCCATTCGCCATGCGCTGGGGCCTAGTGCATCGTCGCGTGGGGATGCACTCTGGTTAGAGAAGGACGACTTCTACAGAGAATCAACAGAGGACAAAACAGAGCGCACGATTTCGATCACTTTGACCTTCAAGGGGTTGTCAGAAGCGCAGCGTGCTAATTTCTATGAAATTGTCGACTTTGACTTGGCAGACATCAATAACTCTAAGGCTATTGTGCGTTTTGAAGCCTCCTGGCCCGATGGCAAACGACAGGCATCCATAAAGCGGACAGGGGGGCCTACGTCCGCAGACTCACCAGAAATCCCGACAAAGATTTTGGAGTCGTTGCCGATAACCTTTCTGCCTGCACTTCGAGATGCAGAAGCGTCATTAGCCCCTGGATATAGAAGTCGCCTCGCTATGCTTCTTGGCGATTTGGCCGAGGGAAAGGGAGCTAATGCGAAGGAAACTATCGAAAAGATTTATAAGCAGGCTAATAAAGATCTGGAACAACACCCACTCATCAGCGAGACGACAGATTCTCTTCAGGATACAACAAGAGAAATCGCAGGTGTCGATTACTCAGCATCGGCTATCAAGGCTGCTGAAGTCAAATTTGAGAAGATTCTTAGAACTTTGCAGGTGCAGATGGATGACGCACCTGTTGGGGCACTGAATGCGAATGGACTCGGATACAACAACCTCTTGTATATGGCTGTCGTGCTTGAACACCTGAAGGATACAGACCCAGATGAAAGTCCCTTATTTCTCATTGAAGAACCGGAAGCGCATCTCCATCCTCAACTCACTATGCTCCTCGCAGACTATTTGGCTACCAAGACACCCGGCAATAGCACACCTCAAACAATCGTCACAACTCACTCCCCGACATTGGCGGCAAGTGTTACGCCCAACCAGGTAAACGTTCTTTTTAGTAGGTCGGGCGCTTCTCCGGTGCGATGTAACAGTATAGCTAATGCAGGCATGGACATTTTGGAACAGGGCCAGCTTCAACGGATGATGGATATTACCAGGGCGACATTGTACTTTGCCAAGGCAGCAATTCTTGTTGAAGGCATTTCTGAAGCGCTGCTTGTGCCGGTGCTCGCAAAGTGGCTTGGCTATGACTTATGCAAGATGCACATCTCCGTGATTCCTATATGTGGGGTATCATTCGAAACGTTCAAGAAGCTGCTGAGTCCTAATGCACTGGGCATTCCAGTTGCCATTCTAACTGATGCAGACCCGCCAGTATCAGGCAACGTACCCTGGAAAGACGCTGTCCCTGAGACAGAAGATGGCCAATTCAAACTTTCAGACCGCACAAAGAAGCTCGCTAAAGTATTTGAAGGGCATGAAGGTGTCGGGGTGTTTCCTTCTAAGCTCACTCTCGAATACGATCTGGCTGAAGCAGGTGACGATAATGCAATTATCATGGCCGAAGTATGGGAGGATTGCTTTATAGGCACCCCTGGCACCTTCAATCGAAGTAAAGTAACAGATGCGGGTGATCTTCGAGAATCAAAAGCTATGGCGGCGTGGCGTGGGATATGTCGAGCAGATCACGCTGGCAGTAAAGCCGAGTTTGCCCATCGGCTGGCAGCCTTTTTGGAAACGAGCTATGGGCCGCTCACTTTTCGTATACCCAAGTATATTGAAAGAGCAGTCTCCTACGTTGTGGACAGCTCAAAATCGATTACACCACCTATTGAAACGCCTGGCAGATGAGGACACCGACGCCTGAACAGCAGGAGATACTCATTAATCAGGCGCGTGTCCGAGTCGTGCGTGCCGTACCCGGCAGTGGCAAGACTTGGCTAGTGGCTGAGTTGATTCGGCAAGAGTTAGATTATTGGCCGAATAAAACTAACGGCATTGCTGCTCTCTCCTTCACCCGTGTCGGAGGTGATGAGATATATAAGGCTCTGGGGCGTGAACTCGAACATCCGCATTTTGTCGGTACGATTGATTCCTTTCTCTTTCGCTATGTGGTACGGCCCTTTTTCCAAAAATGTTATCGTAACTTTGCGAGTCCACATCTGATTCCTGCCGAATGGGGCGCAGAATATTGGAGCAAAAGCAATTCGACTATAGGGCGAGGAATTAATATATTTGGTTGTGTATTTGTCGACGAGGAGAGGGAGAACGGAAATGCGATAGTTGCCCACAAGCCACATCCTTTACATCCCTTGACACTTCTTTGCGGTGACGAACTGGCAGCTGTCAAAAAAGCCAAGAAACAAATGTGGGAGAGGTCAGGGCGACTTACACATTCGGATGCAGCATTGTGTGCAAGCAAGATTCTTGGACATGTTAGGTTTGGCCCTGCAATACGTGCTGAGCTTGTTCGTCGGTTCCCCCTTATTATCGTAGATGAGCTTCAAGACACTGGATACTTTCTTGGCAAGAGTATTATTTTGCTTGTGAACGAGCCACCTGTGCGGAGCGTTCTTGTAGGGGATCCGGATCAAGCCATATTCGAGTTTAATGGAGCACGTCCCGATCTCTTTAGCCGGTTTGAGTCAACCAGGGATGCTGTCACATTATCGTTACCAATAAGTCGTCGCTTCTCATCGTCTATAGCAAGAGCCGCATCATTTTTAAAACAATCAGGTGATAGTATAGGAACCGTACAAAGCAAAACCGGACGGCCATTTCTAGTGTCGTATAACAATATGGCAGTGGATATTCCGCGCATTATTGATGCAGTGATGGCGAAACAGCCCCGCGGCTCAACAAAAGTCATATCCAGGCAGTCGGTTATAGTTGAAGCTTTAACTGGACACAAGGCCAAAGCGGTACCTAAGCTCGGATGTGCTCCACTTAACCATATGCAACGTGCTATAGTGGCTTTTTGGCAAGGCCATCAGGTGAAAGCGCTGGCGTTCGCCCTTGCTGCGATCGAACTTGTAGTTTTCGATTATGAGGGCGTGGAAGCTTCTAAGTTGGAGGCGCACGGCATAGCTCTAACTGAATGGAGAAGGCTAGCCGTAGACTGTCTTCTTCGCGTTAGTGAAATAGAACCAACGGGTAACTTGTACGATTTGCAAGCCGAGATCGGCAGGAGAATTGCCGAGAAGATATTTTGCTTTGGCCGGAGTCATCCAGCGCTTCAAATCAACGCAGACAGACTTATGCCGCAGAAGCGCACTGGATGGAACAAGGAGTGTGCGGACTTCCTGCCTAAGACCAGAGGGCTTACTAAAATGCGGTCTGATGTCCCGATTATGACTGTTCACGGGGTCAAGGGTGAAACTCATGATACTACTATTTTTGTGTGTCCTGAGGCCCCAAAAGCAGATCGTTGCCCGTCTGCTATATGGTGGTCTAACAATGAGAAGGATCTCGAGGAAAAGCGCATTGCATATGTGGCAATGACGCGATCGCAGGGCGACCTGATAGTGTGTGTTTCCGTAAATACGTATCACAAATTGTGCACAAGTCGTAAGGAGTTCGTAAACAGCTTTGAGTGCATGAGTGTTGATGAAATTGTCGCTACCTTTAGAAGGTAGGTGGGCCTTTTGTGTGAAACTAATTCTATGCTGGCAAGGTAATACCAAGCCAATAACCTACCCTATATAAGTCTATAGGCGGAGGGCCAGGTGTGTTAGAGAAGGAGGATAATAATATTGCAAAGATGTCAAAAGAGGCCGACATGAGTACCTCAATAGCCTTTGATTACGACCGGAGCGTCAATTATGCTATGCAGCAGAACGACGTGCCGGTGATTAAGGCCCTACAAGTCACCAACGACACTCAAGAACAGCTTCGGGATCTGCAAATACGTATTACTGCCGAGCCAGCCTTTGCGTTACCCTGGGAGGGAAGGATCGCTGCGGTAAACGCCGGCGAGACATTCAACTTCGGCGTCGTCGATCTGCCGCTAAGTCATGATTATCTCGGTAGTCTTACGGAGAGGGTAGTCGGATCGCTGCACGCAGAGGTCTTGCAGGATGGTGTTTCGATAGCCCATCTCACCCAACCGATTAACGTGTTGGCCTTTGATGAATGGAACGGCCTTCAATCAATCCCGGAAATTCTGGCGGCGTTTGTCACGCCCAATCATCCGGCAGTGGAGACGGTCTTATCGGCTGCTGCCGGTATTCTTGGTAAATGGACAGGAGACTCGTCCATTTCCGGGTATCAGTCACGCGATTCGCGTCGTGTTGCCCTGACTGCTGCAGCGATATATTCGGCGCTCCAGGAACTGAACATCCGTTATATTAATCCGCCTGCGAGCTTTGAAGAGACAGGCCAGAAGATTCGGATGCCGGACCGCGTCATGGAAAGCCGACTGGCTACGTGCCTTGACCTCTCGGTGCTTGTTGCATCATGTCTTGAGCAGGCAGGGTTACATCCTCTAATCATTATCACTAACGGCCATGCTTTTGTAGGCGTTTGGCTGGCGGAGGAGACATTCGCCGACGCCGCGACTGACGACCTTTTGCGTCTCCGCAAGAGGGTGGAGCTGGGTCAGATATCTGTCTTCGAAACCACACTGCTGACTTCTACGCCTGCTGTTCCCTTTGAACAAGCGATGAACGTTGGCCTCGGTCACCTCCAAAACGAGGCAGCGTTCCGTTGTATGATAGACATCCGGCGCGCGAGAAAGAGCCGCATCAGACCCCTGCCTCTCCGCACTGAAATGGCCTCTGCGCCAACGGGTGCCGCTGAAGAGAAGCCGGATGATCCCGCCAAACCGCCGGCGCTGGATATTCCGAGCATCCCGGAACAGGGGGAAGAGACTGCCACAGCCGAAACGCCAACAACTCGCCTTGACCGCTGGAAGCGAAAGCTCCTTGACCTAACGCTGCACAACCGTCTGCTGAACTTTCGTGAGACCAAGAAAAACCTGCCGATTCTTTGCCCAGACCTCGGCGCACTGGAAGACGCCTTGGCTGATGGGACCTCTTTCAAGATTTACCCGCGGCTGGGAGACCTTGGCGAGAAGGACGACCGCGTTGCTGAAGTGCATCGGCGTCGAACGGGGAAAGAGTCTCTAAATGAGATGCTTCTGGAGGAATTTAATTCGCGGCGGCTGCACGCAGATGCAGCAGAAGCGGATGTGAGCCGCCGGCTTCTGGAAATTTACCGGGAAGCCAGAACGAGCATCGAGGAAAATGGCGCTAACACGCTTTACCTTGCTCTCGGCCTTCTTGCATGGTACGAGGATAAATCCGTGGATCAGAGACGGCTTGCTCCTATTATTCTTATCCCACTGGAAATCGAGCGCCGTTCGGTTCAGGAAGGCTTCAGTATCAAGCAGGGAGACGATGAGCCGATAGTCAATATCACGTTGCTTACCCATCTTGCCGCAGATTTTGATCTTAAAATCACAGGACTCGATCCAATCCCTATGGACGAGCACGGCATAAACGTCTCGCTTATACTCAGAAAATTCAGGGAAGCCATTGTCGATATTGATCGATGGGAAGTTCTGGAGCAGGCATACATCGGTCACTTTTCTTTTACAAAATTCCTCATGTGGCGCGACCTGGACATGCGCGCTGATGATCTGCAGCGGAATGATATTGTCCGACATCTCATACATACTCCAACAGAGAAGTATCCGGGAGACGACAATTTCCCCGATCCCGGTCGGCTGGATGAAACTCACGCTCCAGAGGCAACCTTTTGTCCTCTCAGCGCCGATTCTTCTCAACTCGCTGCGGTGTATGCCGCGGCTGAGGGAAAGAGTTTCGTACTTCATGGCCCTCCTGGGACGGGAAAATCTCAAACTATCACCAATATAATCGCTCACGCCCTCGCATCGGGGAAAACGGCCCTTTTTGTATCGGAGAAACGCGCTGCTTTGGAGGTGGTGCACAGGCGGCTTGCAGAGTCAGGGCTGGGGCCCTTTTGTCTCGAACTCCACTCAAACAAGAGTAACAAGAAGGGGGTACTCACCCAGTTGGAGCAGTCGCTGAATGCATATAGCGACCATTCTTCGGACGAATGGCTTCACGAGGCGCACCGGCTTGAAGAGGCCCGTAAGGGGTTAAACGCCTTTGTGACTTCCCTGCACGCAGTCCGTGAGTCCGGCGAGTCAGTCTTTCATGGAATCTCGCAGCTCATTGGGCATCGTGATATTCCCCTTGTGAGAATGGAGTGGCCTTCAGTATCTCAAATTGACAGACAGAAACTTGCCGATTTACGTGAGGCAGTTCGGCGTCTTCAAGTTGGCGGTTCGGCGATCGGCCACCCCTCAGCCAATCCATGGAATTCGGCTGCGTGCGAGACATGGACGCCCGAGCTTCGCAATAACGTTGAGAAACTCCTCGAACAAATGAAAGGAACCGCAGAGGCGCTTCTGAAGGCCGCTTTTTCGATTGCGCCGGTTGCGGGACTGCATAATGAAGACCTGAGCAGATCGGACCTTGACAACCTAGCTCTCATCGCGGCTGCACTCGTTGACTGCCCGGCACTGCCGCCGGAACTTCTTACAAGCAGTACTTGGGATCAGATGACAACGTTTGTCTCGGAAGTCATTGCGCACGGCCGCAAGCGCAACGATTTGCGGAATGATCTTCACAAGAGATATAAAGACGGTATACTTGCGATAGATCTCGATGCACTGGCTCAGCAGTGGTCCGTCGCCGAGAAATGCTGGGTGCTGCCGCGCTGGCTTGGATTCAAAAAAGTCCGTAAGACACTCGTCAGTGTTGCAACGGCAGGTCACGTACCAAAAAGTGACGAAGTATCGGCCGATCTCTCACTGGCTCAAGCCGTGCGACAGGAACAGGCTTTTCTAACAAAGTCGGCTGACAGGGCAAAGGAGATTCTGGGCGATTACTGGCGTGACGGCGAGGCTCGGTGGGAGGCGATAGAAAATCTTCTTGACCGGGTCAGGGAACTTCGGAACGTTGCGTCGCAGGCGGCCGGTGTCGATATTGATCTCGCTGTGAAGTTTCGCGGGCTCTGGGCTCAGCTCGTTACAACAGGAGGAGAGCAGCTTTCCCGCAATGGACAAATAGGACGGCGCCTGCAGGCTTACATGGAGGCATTCGATCAGTTCAAGAAGTTGGAAGGAGCCCTAACGTCACTTCTTGTACTTGATTCGGCAGCGGCTTGGGGGCCAACTAACAGTCCCGGTTTTATTCCTAAACTCTTAACATCCGCCGGCTTGTGGCTGCAGAGTCTGAACGGGCTGAAAGCGTGGTGCCATTGGCGCACTATGAGAAGAGATGCGCTTGCACTGAACCTGCAGCCTCTCGTCCAGGCATACGAAGCAGGGGGCCTGCCAACGGACAAATTGCTGAAAATATTCCACAGAGGATATTACCAGTGGTGGTGCGACGCCATCATCGGCGCAGAGCCAGCTTTGAGTGGTTTCCTGAGTAGTGACTTCGAAGATAAGATTGAGCAGTTCCGTGAAATAGACGACAGATACATACGGCAGACGAAGGAAGAAATACAGGCACGAATCAACGCAAAGGTCCCACATGGGCAAGGGGAAAGCCCTAATTCCGAGATGGGCGTGCTCCGCCACCAGTTACAGCGGCAGCGTGCCCACATGCCGGTTCGCGCACTTCTTCAGAAAATTCCGAACCTCCTGCCCCGGATAAAGCCCTGTCTCCTAATGAGCCCGATCTCCGTCGCACAGTACCTCGACCCGGCCTATCCTCCTTTTGATCTCGTAATTTTCGACGAAGCATCACAGATACCGGTATGGGATGCGGTAGGAGCGATTGCCCGAGGCAAGGAGGCGATTATTGTTGGCGACCCGAAACAGCTGCCGCCGACGAATTTTTTCTCCCGTTTGGATGGCGATGGAGCTACAGACATCGACGACAGCCTCGTAGAGGATCTAGAGAGCATTCTTGACGACTGTATTGCCGCGCAGCTTCCGGAAAGGCATCTGAACTGGCATTACCGCAGCCGCCACGAAAGTCTCATAGCCTTCAGCAACTATCACTATTATGGAAATCGGCTTCTTACTTTCCCTTCTCCCCATCAAGAACTCGGTGTGTCCTTTCGCCATGCCAAAGGTGAGTACGACAAGGGCAGGTCCAGAACAAACCGTGTTGAGGCCGAAGCAGTCGTAGATGAAATCCTGCGGCGTCTGTGCGATCCAAACTTATCTGGTTTTACTATCGGCGTTGTAACGTTCAGCTTGCCGCAGCAACTCCTGATCGACGATTTATTGGAGGAGGCGCGGAAGCGGCATCCCGAAATGGAGCCCTATTTTGCGGACGGTGCACACGAGGCTGTCTTCGTCAAGAACCTCGAAAACGTTCAGGGTGATGAAAGGGATGTGATCCTCTTTTCCGTCTGCTACGGCCCTGATTCAGAGGGCCGCATCTCGATGAACTTTGGTCCGCTCAACCGCGACGGAGGCGAACGTCGCCTTAACGTCGCCATTACCAGAGCCCGGCAAGAAGTCATTGTCTATTCCACGCTTAGGGCTGAAAACATTGATCTCTCCCGTACTCGTGCCCGTGGAGTAGCCGACCTGAAATGCTTTCTCGATTATGCGGAGCGGGGCTCCGTTGCAATTGCCGAGCGACAAACTGTCAGTTCCGGGGAAGAATGTGAGTCACCCTTTGAAGATCAGGTATGCGATGCATTGAGGGAAAAGGGATATATTGTGCATCCGCAGGTAGGCTGCTCGGGCTATCGCATTGATCTTGCGGTGGTCGATCCGGAGCGGCCGGGCAGATATATTCTTGGAATCGAGTGCGACGGAGCAAACTATCACCGCTCCAAGACCGCGCGCGACCGCGACAAACTGAGGGAGAACGTCTTGAAGGGTCTTGGGTGGAAGCTGCACCGAGTATGGTCGACCGACTGGTGGGAAAGGCCGACAGAGACACTTGCCAGGGTTATAGCGGCTATCGAGGCAGCATATCAGTTGCCCGGTGATAAAGAACCAGTTGTTCAACCGCAGCACCAGCACATTGCTTCGGCCCCTTTAATGGCATCAGCCGTCGCCGATTCCCATGCGGCTCGGGCTGGCGAGTCAAAAGCGCAAGTCTCCCAAATCAGTGCACCAGTTTACGAGCCTTTTCCGGTGACCAGCGTTAAGGGGTCACCCGACGATTTCTATAATCCTCGGTGGGAACAAGCTGTGATTCGCGTAATGGAGGAAATCGTGAACAAGGAGGGGCCGGTCAGCCTCGATCTCGCCGCCCGCCGAACCGCTGAGCATTGGGGTATCGCAAGAGTTACGGCGAGGGTCATGAAGCACATTAATAACGTGACCAAGAAGGCGAGTGTAAAAGTTATGCGTGAAGAGGCAGGTACATTCCTCTGGACTTCCTCTCAAGATCCAAAGGCCTTCGCTATATTCCGGGTCCCAGGGGAGACCGAAGTCTCCCGAAGGTCTGCTAATGATCTTCCGCCACAAGAAATTGCCACTGCTGCTGCGCGTGTCTTGGAACAAAATGTGAGCCTACCCTTGAATGACCTCATTAGAGAAACTGCTCGTGTGTTTGGCTTTCAAAGGGCAGGGCAGAACGTCGACAAATTCTTTCGCATAGGAATTAACGTGCTGCTCAAGGACGGGAAAGCAAATGAAGACAACGGCATCATCATTCACATCAAGTGAGATCTGAGTAAGCGTTTAATTAACCCCTTCTTCCGCTGAGACATTCAAATGTGCCATCTTTAAGTTTGAAAAACTGTTGAAGGAGGCACATGCATGGACAAAGAGAGAGGGCAAGAAAGGATTGATCGGCGAAAGTATTGGAGCGATCGGGTTCAGCAGTGGCGTGACAGCGGGCTGACGCAGAAAGAATACTGCGAGAGGGAGGGAACATCTCTTGAACGGCTGGGCTCATGGAAACGCCGCCTTGGTCGTGAGGCACAATGTGGAGGCGGCGCCATTGTCGCAGTTCCATCGGGTATTGTGTCCTCGGCGTTATTTGGATCCCGCGGACTGGGTCTGATAGTAAACGACAGATACCGCTTAGAGATTCCGGATGCATTTTCTCCATCGACGCTTGAATCGGTTCTTCAGGTTCTCAACCGACTGTAATGTGGGGCTATAGCTACGGAGTCCGGGTATATCTTGCATTGGGATCTACAGACATGCGCAAGCAGATCAACAGCCTTGCGATCCTGGTGCAGGAGAGGATGCAGCTTGATCCTCTTTCGGGCAGCGTATTTGTTTTCTGCAATCGGAAGCGTTCGACAGTAAAGGCGTTGTACTGGGACCGGAACGGGTTTTGCCTGTGGCAAAAGAGGCTTGAGCGTGAGCGGTTCCGGTGGCCGGAGAAGGCGGAAGAAGTGATGATGATAAGCCAGCGGGAACTCCGCTGGCTTCTTGACGGACTGGAGCTTATTCAGGGCAAGGCCCATCGGCAATTGCAGTACGCCACGGTTACGTAAAAAAAGTCTGTTTTTTGACGTATTCAAGCCATTTTGCCATTTCAAAATAAGCGTCGTTTTGATATAATTTTTGCGTGCTTGCTGAACTGATAACCCTCCGCGAAGAAGTCTCAGAACTCAAATCTATTCTCCAGAAAAAAGACGTAACGATTGAGTCGAAAGACATCGAGATAGAACGGTTGGTAATGGAGCTTCGTCTGCTCCGGCAGAAGATGTACGGACCGAAGAGCGAAAAGATTGAAGTAGTGGATCCCACGGTTCAGGCAAATCTCTTCAACGAAGCCGAAGCAACGGCAAAAACGGAAGAAGAAACCTCAGAGCAACGGGAGATCGCTTCATATAAGAGAAAGAAAGGCGGCCGTCGTCCATTGCCTGAGAACCTTCCCAGGGTAGAAGAAGTGCATGATATCCCGGAGGAGGAAAAGATATGCGGCTGCGGCTGCATGCTGAGCCGCATCGGCGAGGAAGTGACGGAGGAACTCGATGTGATTCCCAGGCAATACCGTGTGATCCGTCATATCCGGCTTAAGTACGCATGCAGGCAGTGTGAAGGCACGGAAAGCGACAAAGGCGCAGTACAAATCGCTCCGTCTCCTGTGCAGATACTGCCAAAGACGATAGCGACTGCGGGATTGGCTGCCTCTGTGATTGTAGAGAAGTTTGCCGATGGCCTGCCGCTTTATCGTCAGGCCGAGAGGTTTAGCCGTCAGGGTATAGAGATAAGCCGAGGGACCCTTTCGAATTGGGTAGTTGAAATCGGGAAACTCTGCCTTCCTCTGATGCAAATATTTAGAGAGGACCTCCATGCGAGCGGCAACATAAATATAGATGAAACGCCGGTGCAGGTGCTGAACGAACCCGGACGTGAGAACACAACGAAGTCCTACATGTGGGTATTCCGCGGAGGAATGTCTCCGCCGGGGTCGATCGTGATCTTTGACTACAGGATGACGAGATCGGCGGACGAGATACTGAAGGAGTATCTGACGGGATATTCCGGGTATATACAGACGGATGGGTATATCGGCTACGAAGCCTTGGCAAAGATGCCCGTGACGCATGCCGGCTGCTGGGCGCATGTGCGACGGAAATTTGCTGATGTGGTTAAAGTCGTTGATAAAGCCAGAAAGGGCAAGCAACGCCGAGGAGGCAGTGCAGACGAGGCGATATTGAAGATTCAGCGCCTGTATGCTATTGAGAGACATATCCGGCTGTTGGAGCTCACAGGCAACGCTATTGTTGAGTACCGCAGGCAACATGCGCTGCCTTTGCTGGAAGAGTTTCGCCGCTGGCTTGATGACCGTATAGATTCGACGCCTCCTACGGGTCTGCTGGGAAAGGCGATGAATTATATGCATAAGCAATGGGCACGCCTGGTAGTGTATGTTGACTCTCCTTACGCAGGGATCGACAACAATCCGGCTGAGAATGCCATCCGTCCATTTGCGGTAGGCAGAAATTATGCGGAGTTACCAGTTATGCGGAGTTTGAGCGGCATAGCACCGGGATGACCCTTTTGCAGCCGCTTTCACTCCGCAATGCTACTCCGCATAATCAAAGAGTTTCCAGAAACGCCAGCAGGCTGTCATCAGGTCTGTAGCGAAAAGGGGTGGTCGTTGGTTCCTGGAGACGGCTGAGAGCACGTTCTTTCATGGCTAAATCCGCTTGGACATACCTGTGGGTAGTTGTCACACTCTCGTGCCCCAGCCAGAGAGCAATGACGCTTTCGGAGATGCCGGACTGAAGAAGGTGCATGGCTGTTGTGTGTCTCACCACGTGTGGAGATATTATTCGCCCCGCAAGGGAAGGGCAAATTGCCGTTGCAGCTGACACTGCCTTATCGAGGCGATCTTCCACCCCGGAGCGGGTCATATGTTCTCCCTTACGGTTCGGAAAAAGGGGGGCGCTGCTACCTGAGTTGATACGACCAAGCCACTGACGAATCTGGGCAATCGTGTCCTTCCAGAGGGGAATGCTCCTCTCCTTCCGGCCCTTTCCATGAAGATTGACACTTCGTGAACGGTCAAGGTCGACATCACGCAAACGGAGGCCGCAGATTTCCGACACTCGTGCCCC
The DNA here is from genome assembly GCA_046706685.1 of Thermodesulfovibrionales bacterium. GTDB lineage: Bacteria > Nitrospirota > Thermodesulfovibrionia > Thermodesulfovibrionales > UBA6898 > JARRRD01. The sequence goes on from JBJKPE010000237.1 coordinate 29,826, forward strand.
TGTGTTGTAGAATGTTGCAAACATGACCCGGTCTCTTTGTCCTGACCATGTCGATGGATCGGGTGCATCGAGAATGGCTCTGATCTCTTCGGTAGAGAGATAGCCTACGAGACGACTCTCCGTCCGTTTGAAGGGAATAGCAAGTAAGTTTTCTGCACCTACAAGAGATGCGGGATCACGTAAAGCAGCGTACTTCATAAACGATCGGATGGCAGCCAAGCGGGCATTCCTCGTTTGCAGGGTGTTCCCTCGTTCCCCTTCGAGATACTGAAGGAACTCAAGAATGAGCTCCGTATTAAGGTCACGCAGGATTAGCTCGGAAGGCTCTTTTTTGCGCCGCCTTCGGATGAACTGGAGTAAGAGCCGGAAAGTATCTCGGTAGGAGGCAACCGTTTGATGACTGACATTTTTCTGGTTTATGAGATAAGCGCAAAAGAAATCGTGTACGATCTTTGGGAAACTCGGAGGATCGGCGGAGCGATTCATTTTTCGCCTCCTTGATCCGGGCAAGCGAACTGTTCAAAAGCCACTGCGGTCGCAGCGAAGAGCTCCGGGATCGCACTGAGATACCAGTAGGTGTCCGAAACCTTTACGTGCCCCATATAGACTGAGAGTGCTGACAGGAGGACGGGAACATTTTCTTTTTGCTCCTGCCAGAGCGTGAGTTGGCGAGTAGCGAAAGTGTGCCTGAGATCGTAGATCCGGCAGGGATGGCCCATCTCGCCGGATTCCCAACCGAGTTTTCGACGCAGTGTCTTAAATACGTAGTTCACCGTTGAGTAGGGAAGGGTTTTGCCAGTGTTCGAGATAAAAAATGTATGCGAAAGACGGATGGGGCAGTAGTAGGAGCGAAGCTGCACGTATTCTTTGAGGACTTCGGTTGCAGATGGGTGTAGCGGCACCAGTCTGGATTTGTGGAATTTGGATTCTCGGATGGTGAGCACCCCGCGATCCAGATCCACATCGTCATTCGTGAGCTTTATCGCCTCTGATATACGCAGACCAGTACAGGAGAGGAGCCCGAAGAGTGTCATGTACGTATGTGGCCGCAATCCGTTGATTGCTTTAAGCTCACCACATGCTTTGAGGAGCATTTCTATTTCCTTCTCCGAATAGATGTTAGGTGTCGTACGGCGGTGAGCAGATCCCAGTATTCCTTTGGGTGGCACTTCGCTCAAGGGATCAAAAACTGCAAGGTAACGGGCAAAGCATCGGACAATTTCGAGCCTTCTTGCCCAGTAGAGCGGGGAACAATTCCGGGGGCGTCGCACCCACCTCAATATGAGGTCGATTGTCAGGTGACCACCGCAGCCTTCCTTGTCAGCGTATTGTGCAAAATCGAGCAGCTGAGCACCTTCTACCTTCAACCGGTAGCCTAAGCTTCGTCTGTAGTAGAGGTACTCTTCTACCCAGGATTGCATCGTGCGTTCTTCTGTCATCACATCACCTCCGGCCAAGGCATGACCACTCGACCAAGGGCATCAAGATTGACCTTGGTGTAGATTGCCGTAGTGTTAATCGTCTCATGCCCGAGAACATCCGCCACTTCTGTAAGGGGAACTCCATTTTCGAGCATCCTGGTAGCCAGTGTGTGCCGCAAAGTATGTGGACCATCTCTCGGGGGAAGAATTCCAATGCGTGCGCAGGCCCTACGCACTGCTCCACGGACGATGTGGGATGTTACTGGTGTTCCGGCAGGCGCACGGTGGCGAAGGAAAAGAGCGCGCCCATTGCACTTGGCACGATCTACCTTCAAGTAGTCGGTAATGGCATTGCCAAGCACTGAGGTGAGAGGCAGAATACGTTCACGGTGACTCTTTTTGCCGACGATCCGGATGGTTCCTTCGTGCCAATTAATATCATTGAGCCGCAGCTGCACAACTTCACAGGTCCTGAGTCCCAGTTCGGCCAAGCATAATACCATGGCGTAGTCACGGCGGCCCGTTGTAGTAGAAACATTGAACGAAGTGAGAAGCTGATCAAGCTCCGTAGCCGAGAGAACCTTGGGAAGAGAGGACATGCGCCACTGGGGAATGGCGGGCACAGCTGCTGTTATCCGATTGCTCAATATTCCTCGCAGGACAAGGAACTTGAGGTAGCTGCGAACCGATCCACTGATCACCTTTGCCGTGCCTGGCTTATATAGAGCTGCCCGCTCGGCCAGAAATTTCATGATTTCACCGGGATGTAGGGATTGAGGGGTCACTGGTCCGGCCCCGTACCTGTCTGCAAGAAACTCTCTAACATATCGCACACGGTAGATTCGCGTTTCGAGTGCCACGCCACATGTTTTGATCAAATACTGCTCAAAGGCTTCAACCTCTTTTTCCACATCCGAAAGTGGCGGAGGCTGGAGTGGTGGGATAAGATCCAGCTTTCTAAGTGCAGCCAGGTAGTGCCGAAGTGACGCTCGAACCTCCTTATGGCTGCGCCGACGAGAAGATGGGCAGGAACAGGAAGGAAGATGGTCCTTTAGAAATCGAGCCACAGCCGCTTCGTTGATAGTCTCGCCGCAATGAGCTGCAACCCAATATTCGAAATGCTCGGCGCACCTGATGTATGTTTGCGTCGTACTCGGTGGGTATCCCCGATTCGCGAGGTATGGACCAAATTTTTGAAGCCTCACGAGGGGCTCATTGCTTTGAACGGGCTGGAAAATCGGGGTGGGAAACTCTCTCGTCATGGGTGTCCTCCTTTAATTTAGGGGTCGTCATCAGAACACCCATTATTATGAGGACTAACGGCACTCAGCCCATACGATTTTCTCTTTGCATTTAGTATGTTACCTCACGTGACTAGCTCAAACTCCGCATAACTGGTAACTCCGCATAATTTCTGTTATGAAAAGCTTTGCATAACAGAAAGAACTGGTTATTTGCAGGTGCGCCATCCGGTGCACAGGCAAGCGCCGTCCTATACAGCCTGGTTGAGACCGCTAAAGCAAATGACATAGAGCCCTACCGATATCTTCGGTTCTTATTCGATAGATTGCCCTACGCCAAGACCTTCGAGGATTATCGGAAACTTGCCCCCCAACACCTAGACCGAAAGGAACTCGACGCCGCCTTTCCCCAGTGGTGTTAATAAAACGCTTACAGATCTGATCAGGGGGATGTTTTACTATTGGCTTTTTCCTGCTCTGCCTCAGCGGCTTATAACGTAGCTAGGTAATAATAACCGGTAGTACTCTGTTCCTTTACAGGAGTACCCATGGATGCGGCTTTCTGTGAGGAGATGTGTGACGCAAGTTTGTGAGATTCTGAGTCGTGTTATTCTTGGCTAGGGTTCAATCTTCTCTTTCATCTTCTTTAGCCTTATAACCAGAGTACATCATTTTATCCATTCTGTTTACTTTCCTTTCGCCTTTCCAAGAATCTATGATAAGCTTCAAAATTGTTGGCAATACCATGAAGTTACCGTATAGACCTAATACTGACGGAATCGTCTGATATTGTGAAAGGTGAGTGAACAAATATATGGTTGCAAATACGAGACATATCAATAGACACACAAGAGTCAGAGATCGTATGGTAAATTTGACATGAAGGAATGTAACACATAAGATGAGGACAGCAGTTAATACAACTGGCAGAAAGACAAAATAAATCAATATCCCCCACAATCTTAAGTCCCCAAGGACATTTTTTGGACCTATGAATAATGTGATTGCGCAGATGATTAAGAAAGGAATCGACAAAAGTAATGAAACTAAAAAAAGCTTCATTGCCATATATTTCGCCGACTGCTTAAAAGCCCTTATTAATATTTCCGTGCCTGTCGCTTTTGGGCCAGGGAGGTAAAATCTCGTTCTGAGAAATTTGTAAACGTTATAGAGCAGGTATACGGTAAATATAAAATATAGATAAACGAGACCTAAATATAGGCCAGTGGTCAGCATTTTGTATCCCTCCGCAGTATTGGCGGCATGAAATCTACTGACACGTCAAAAAATAAAATTGGCATAAGTTCCTTTTTGCCCGCTTACAAATATAACATAGATGGTTACCCATTGCCCTTCCTTATCAGTTACAAAATGCTTTGAGTCAATGGTGTCATTGAAGAAATTGAATAGATGACTTCTTATTCAACCCCTGATATGCTGCGCCATAAGTGCTGAGTTGAAGCATGATAGGGGACCTTCGGGCGGATCCACATTCACTATGAACCAGTGAGGACGCACAAGGGCAAAGTCGTGTCGTTTCTTACATTGTGACATTTCTCACTTGTACTCCACAGAATTTCGCGGTTACCCGCTGCTGTGAACTCCTGTGAGTTAAGCAAAATGATGGGAATGTCGGGCTATTTCGACCAGCCGTTTTGCGAGTAATCGAGACGAAGGTGCTCTTACGGGAAGCCTGCTTGAAACGCGTATTTTCTTGAGCTGAGGGTACCATTATACCGGCATGGAGGTGAGTGTTGCCTTGTACTTCCAGCGCAGCCATTGGCCGGGAACTTCTGATACCTCCGCATGATGCTTCTGCAGGGCCACAAGATAATTCGGAGTGCTTCCGGCAACACTGATTAGCTTTATCCCTCAAAGGCTCAACGGTAATATCTCATAGTTAAGTCATTTTCATTTCCCCAGCAGGCCAGTCCCCAACCCCCAGGGGCTGGCCTGCCCCCCCATGCATCCGGCTTTCGGATTTCGATAGCGCGGCATCCTCCAGCTTTTTTTGCAATAGTAAGTGATCTAAGGACTGCCGTACATCCCGTGTCCGATCCTCAGAGTCATTTTTTTGTAACGGTAATATATTTACGAAAACTACTCTGCGCCGGGAGCGCAGGGCGTTGAAGCCCTTGGCTGGACAGAGCTTGTTTGTCAAGGGCGAACTAAGAAAAAGGAGGATAGGCGCGACCCTGCGGCAAGACTGCAGGGTGTTGGCGCCTGAGATGATCATGAAAACAGACAATTCAGGATTTCGCTCACTGGAGTCATTGAATTTCGAGCCGCCCAAGACGCTCGCGATGGCGATGGCGGAGATCCAGCAGTACTACCTCATCGAAAAAAAAGCGGCACTGGACAAAGAAACCTTCACTATCGAGCATTTCTCGGCGTTCAGCCGCGCCGCCACCCGTTCCGCCTTCATCGACATGATGTTCATGATCGTCGGCGCCGTCATCGGCATGGTGATCTACTACGCTCAGCACTCCTTCGTAACTGATCAGACCACTCAGGTATTTTTTTGGCACATTCAGGGTTCACCGCCTCTTGTGGCCGAGAAATTCGCAAGCTACGGGGGAATACTTTATTCGACTTCCATTTGCTGTTGGATGGCAAGACTGAGTATTGGGAACTTCTGTCGTCGGGCGGTAAACACCATATACATGACGCGGCTGATGATTCTCCTGTCCATGAGTCTGCTCTCCTTTTTCGTCTTCGGCCTGCTCAGCAGGGGCATCCTGTCGCAGCAGCGGGTTTACACGTTTTGCGCCTTCTTTGCGAAGAGATCACCGCAGTTCGCAAACAATCTCTACAATTTCCTCTTGAATTACTGCAGGGCAATGCTGTTTGAGTCCGGCATCCTCATCCTCGTGGCCGCGGTCGTCGCCATAGCCATCCCTTACTTCCTAAAGGGAGCATTTCACTTCTTCACGCCCAAGGACGAGGAACTCAGGTTCAAGGATTAAGGAGGGACAATGTTTTACCTTACTGTTTACAGATACCTTTACGAGTTTGCAAACTATCCGGTCCACGGCATCCTGCTTTGCAGGCTCTTGGCCCCTCTCTTCTTCCTATCGATGGTCTGGGTATCGCGCCTCAACTCATCCGTCGCCCTGAAACTTTTCGCCGTCGTTGTGGCCCTGCTGTTTTATTTCCTTCCCGACGTGGTAAATGTCTTTGCGGGCTGATCTGTGGTGAAATCCATCGTTGTAGTCAATCACAAGGGGGGCTCCGGGAAAACGACGACCGTTTACAACCTCGCCGCCTTCCTCGCGAAGATGGGCAACCGCGTTCTCGCAGTCGACCTCGACCCGCAGGCGAATCTCACTATTTCATTCAGATTCAGTGAGGATCAGTTGCCCAGAACCGTAGCCGACGTCTTTGAAAAGAGGGCGTCGATGGAAGACGTAGCCCTCCACGGCGTTCGGCCCGGCCTGCATCTGGTCCCCGCGTGTTTCGCACTGGGAGAGGCAGCCGCCAATTCGCCGCACCCGCGGAAACAGGAGGTGCTCAAGTACGCCATGACGCCGGATTTTCTCGGCGGTTACGATTACGTGCTGCTTGACACACCCAGGGCAGACAGCCTGCTGACCTTCAATGGCCTTGTGGCCGCCCAGTACGTCCTGGTCCCTTTTTATCCCGATTACTTCGGACTAACCGGCATCAAGCAGATCTTCGACATCATAGCTGGCATCCGGACATCGCTTCTGAACCCCGGACTGAAGATACTGGGAATGGTTGTCAGCCGCTACAACGACAACGCCACCTGCCGCAAATCCCTTACCATCCTCGGGGAGAGCCAGTACGCGAAGTATCTTTGCCAGACGGTCATGAGGGAAAGCGCCAGAATACCGGCCGCCGTGGTCTCGGGAAGGCCACTTGCGTGGTCTTCGCCGAGGTTCTCGGCCTATCAGGACTATAACGCCCTCACACGGGAGATACTGGAAAGGACCTCCGCGGATGCCTAAACGTCTTCTTCTGTCGCTGATACTTGGGACGCTGGCTTTTTTTTTCTTCCCTTGCGCACTTTCCTGCGCCGGCGGCCTCGCTTTCGGAAAAAGCAGCCACAGCTCTGCGGCAACTGCGGCGGCGACGCGGAATTTTCTCGCAGTCTCCTTCCTGAGGGCCGGCGAGGAGTTCCACGTGCATCCCGACGTGCTTTGGGCCATAGCAAGGGTCGAGTCGCAATTCAGCCCCCTTACGGTGCACTGGAACAAAAACGGCAGTTACGACTACGGCATCATGCAGATCAACTCCTCCTGGGCACGCGTCCTCGGGCCGGAGGTCTGGCGGAGGCTGTCGGACCCCTACACCAACATCAGAGTAGGGGCGTGGATACTGGCGGGCTGCATAAGGCAATACGGAAACACGTACCGGGCGGTGGGGTGCTACAACTCGCCGACCACTCGGTACCAGCGCGCCTACGCCAACAAAGTGTGGCTGGCTCTGCAAGCCGCCGCCGCTTCAGGGGGCAAGCTGCAGTAAAGAGCCACTTTGCGCCGAGAGCGAAAGGGGTTGAAGACCTTGGCTGGGGAGTGCTTGCAGTTCAACGTGGAGGAGAAGGCAGAGCGGCCCTGTTAACCGTTTATTGCCATCTGAGCTTCTCATTCGCGGCCATCGCATTATTCTGTGGTTATTGTATCAACAAGCAGGAAGACAGCAAAAAGACGTTTCGCTCAAGTAAGTCCCCCGGTAATATCTTACCAACAAAGGTGTTTGCGCTGCCGTTGTCTTTCCACCGACCATGACAGCAAGCAGGAACCCAAATAAATAAGATGAGGAAGACCATTGAAAAAGACATTTGTTCTTGACACAACGTCGTCAATTGATGGCTGACATTCAAGAAGACCAGCCCTGTTGATCAAGCCGACGTCAAACGAGGCAATAGTCTTCGAGCCTCCGATCTTGCCACGGAGATGAAAAGTGGGAGTAATGGTAAATGGTAAATGTCGACAATTGGCAATCTCTCGCTTGACGACCTTCCGTCGCATGTCGACAGATTCAGATGTATCCAAGGACATCTTCAGGTTGAGCCGGCCACTGTAATTAATTTCCATGTACAACGGCTCTTGTGACCATCCGAAGTTGAATATTGTGTCTGGACCTGTGCCGTATGTGTAGCATGTCATTTCAACGTCCAAATTGTTGGTTGCGAATTTAGGTGCGAGCATTTCTGCGATCCGACCATATAGATAGATATTCCATGTGCCCCCTCGATATTCTTCTGCATGGGATTTGTCTGGGATGAGCACATTGTCTTGAAGCATGATCTCGTGCTTGATCTCTTCAATCCAATCGCTAATGACAGGGTCATGCGTTTTAATGGACTCAAGTGCCCTCAAGAATTCTCTAATGCGTACCCAGGTAAAACGATCGCTTCGGGGTGCATGATAATACTCTCCCTTGCCAAGAGTAACGAACAGGTATGCTTGGCACAATGGCCACTGCGTGGCATACCGAACCGTCTGATAGCTTTCTGGGCTTGATCCGGTTTCATAATCGTCAACTTTCAACTCTATCAGTATTCTAGGCACCATCTGACCATCTTGCATTTTCTCGAGAATGGCAAGGTCAACAGAACACCATTCTCTTTTCTGAACCGGATCGGAGGGAACAGATACACCCAGGGCCGTCAAGAATGACTCAAATGGTTCCCGATGTCCTTCTCTATATAATTCGCACAAGTAACTGATCATTCCAGCGTGGACTTTGCCGAGCGAATAGCCAATAGATTTTATGAGGTTTGCCATGAAATTTCGTTGAATAAGGGCGCTGCATACGGTATTTTGCTGTACAGATCGTACAGTAGTATCAAGGTTCTCCACAGGTCTTCCATTTGTCTTAGATCATGTTTACCTATCATGGTAATCAACCATTATTGCACCTGCGAACCCATGTGATGGCAAGGATATGGAGTATTCCTTGTCTTTGCCTTCAAATGGTATCCTCATGTATTCAGCTTAAGGTTCTTCCGTTCCCTTATCATTCCCCTATTGTCATGGAATTCTTATCTCCAAGTTACAATTCCAGCATAATGGAAATCCCCTCCGGGTATGAACCACGGATTCCATGCAGCCGAAAAATCGTTCCATTTCATATATGCTCCAGACGGGTCGAGATAATTGGAAACATATACACCAGAATCATCATATTTATAAGCTACAAGATAGTGCCCTTGGAAATTAGCGCCCCCTGGCAGTTTACCGGCATCCATTAATACGATAACAGGTCTATTCTGCTGAATAGCTTGTTGAAGAGTATTAATGCAAGCATTGACTGGCGCATTACAGAATCGATTTGTGATCAGCTTATAACATTTGCATATATTTTCTACATGACCAGGAGTCGACCCCAAGTGAATTATTCCTGTATCGGGAGGATGCGCAGCATAAACCTGATCTGCAACACAGTTCAGGTCGCTGCAAACCCCGGGGATAAAGGGATCTGTTTTCCAATAATCAATTATAACGGCAGCAGCTGCCTGACCACATCCATCATTATGGGAGGAGTACGCATATCCAATTGTTGGAATTCCGTATTCGGCCATTTTACTCTCCTTGTTAAATGGATTTAAGATAAATTGAGATTGTTCCTTTTTTTCGCTGAAGTAGGAAGCAACCACGCGACGCTATTATAAGCAGCGGCCTCCTTTCTGTCAAGGGATCGAATTGCCTCATTAAAAATCTATTCGAAATTGAATCGTTGCCTCAAAAAAGAATCTATTCGAAATAAATTCATACTGTCCTCTCAAAAAAAAGAATTGGGAGGCAGGAATGGGACTCACAGCAAGGGAGAAACGTGCGGCAACAAAGATCACAGCGCCTCGATATCAGAAGGCCCGAAAAAGCCAGAAAAAGACCATCCTTGAAGAGTTCGCAGCCCTTACCGGCTACAACCGTTGTTACGCAGCATACCTGCTTAGAATGCAGGGAAAGAAGAGACAAGTTGGCGGAAAAACGGCCATTGTTGCGGACGTAACAAGAAAAGGTGTAAGGGGCAGGAGACGCTTCTACGATGATGTAGTGACCTCAGTTCTCATAAAAATATGGGTTATCATGGATTACCTCTGCGGAAAACGTCTGGCTTCAATTCTTCCCGAGGTGGTCCCACTGCTGAAAAAACACAAAGAGATCCGTATTGATAAAGCAACAGAGAGGAAGCTGCTGAAGATAAGCGCTTCGAGTATCGATAGGCTCTTGAAGCCGGAGAGGAAGAAGTTCAAGGGGAAAGGGCGATCCCATACCAAACCTGGCACACTACTGAAACATCAGATACCGATACGAACATTCTCAGAGTGGAATGAGCAGAGACCAGGGTTCGTAGAGATCGACTTGGTAGGCCATGACGGGGGCAACAGTTCCGGTGAGTTCGCCCAGACGCTCACCGTCACCGATGTCTGCACTGGCTGGACCGATATTCAGGCTGTGAAAAACAAGGCGCAATGCTGGGTGTTCGAGGCGCTAGCTGATATACGAGATCGGTTGCCTTTTGACCTGCTTGGGATCGATTCAGATAACGGCGCAGAGTTTATCAATGATCAGCTATACCGATATTGCCTCAAGGAGAAAATTACCTTTACGCGGGCGCGCAGCTATCGAAAAAACGATAACTGTTTCGTAGAGCAGAAAAACTACTCCGTAGTCCGTCGGGCAGTCGGTTATATGAGGCACGACACCGAAGAAGAGTTGGGGCTATTAAACGAGTTATATTGGTACCTGCGCCCATACAGCAATCATTTTCACCCCGTGATGAAGCTCCTGGAGAAAACACGATCAGGAAGCAAGGTGAGTAAAAAGTATGATAAGCCACAAACTCCCTATCAAAGAGTTTTTGCATCACTCTCCATCCCTGACGATATCAAAAACTGGCTAAGGCATGAGCATGGAAAACTCAATCCGGCGGAGCTGAAAAGACGCATCGAGCGTCTTCAAAACAAGCTGATTCGCATTGCCGCGGCGAAAGCAAAAAGAACCCCTCGATCATAGAAAAGGGGAACCGCTTTCGAATAGATTTATTATGAGGCAACGAATACCCCGTAGGAATAGATTTAATTTTGAGGCAACACGGGGATTCCTGCCGCAAGGCGACATCCAGTTTAGGTGATGTCACTAATCTAACTTGAGAGTACCGAGTTCTGAGTCATTTTAGCTGCTCATGATTAGCGGAGGCCATTTTCAGTTTTGAGTGTTCAATGGCAAGGTCGACCCATTTTTCCGTAAGAGCTTTGAATTTTTTGTAGGCCTT
>JBJKPE010000238.1:0-10404 GCA_046706685.1 Thermodesulfovibrionales bacterium
CTTCATCTGGCTCGCTCAATGAGGGAGAGAGGACTATCACCTCCGGCTGCGGCGGGGGCGTGAGTCTGAGAGCGGAGACCCCGGGGAAGATATCTGACAATACCTCCTTTGAAGCGGAGACGGTCAGAAGAATCTTCATGGATTTTCAGAAACAATCCGAGGGATACAGGACCACTGGCGGTGTCCACAGCGCCGCTATTACAGACGGCGTCCATATCCTTGCCTTTGCGGAGGATATCGGCAGACACAACGCCGTTGACAAGGTTATAGGCTACTGCCTCCTCGAAAATATTCCCTTCGATGGCAAGATGATGCTTGCCAGCGGACGGCTGTCGTCGGAGATAGTGTCGAAATGCGCCCGATGCCGGATCCCCGTGATCGTCAGCAGGGCGGCGCCGACAAGCCTGGCGGTGGAAATAGCCGGGGCGGCGGGTCTGACTCTCATCGGTTTCGTGCGCGGCAACAGGATGAATGTATATACCGGAAGGCAGAGGATCATCCTGCCTGACCTTGCATAGCCGGGACCGGAATGCATTTTACCGCAGAGACGCAGAGGGCGCAGAGAGTGTAATTATATATTTCTGCTGAGAGGACAGAAATATATAAACTGCCATACGAGGCTTTTTTGTTTTCCGGCCTCTCACCGGAAAACAAAATTCACTTAATCTCCGCGAACTCTGCGTCTCAGCGGTGAATTACGGTTTTTTTGTGTGATTTTGTGCAGCGTCTATCTTTCAACTGACGAATATATCTTCTATAGTTCCTGTATCTTGCGCCTCAGGATCGCGATCTCGAAGCTGATGGACGCCATAGAGACAAGCATGCTGATAAAATTGAGCCCGGCGTCAAGGACAGCGGTGTTTCCGTTATCGGCATAGAGAATACCGATAATCTTCTCCCTTATCAGTATCGGGAACACCAGACAGTCCTGGGGCGCCCCTGAAAGGAGTGATATGAGGGGCTCGTTGTCGGACACCTTTAGAAGCGGCCCCCTGTAATAGCTTTTTTTCCTGAGTACATCGGAGAAAACCGAATTAGCCCCCACGGGCAGGGCGGCATTATCGACATTTATGCCCCTCGATTTCCATCCCACCAGCTTGTCCCCCTTGATAATGAAAACAGCGGCACGCCTGGCAATTTTCTTGGAATGGTTGAGAAGAAGCCCGATGATCTCCTCTTTTTCCTTCGCATTTGCAAACTCTTCCTTGACCTTCCTGAGCTGCTCCTTTGTTTCATCCTGCGTGGATTCCTTCTCTTCCTCTTTGCCGAATATGCTGATATACCTCAGGTCTCTCTCCGCGCCGTAATATTTTTCAAGTGCGTAGAGCAGTCTCAGTTCTGTAATGGCGTGAGGTATAATGTCGAATCCTGTTATGAACCTCAGCTCATCGACATGTGCCATCGACCTCGGGTCCATCATTGCCACATAAAGCCTGTTGCGTTCCTTTCGGAAGGGAACGACCTTGTATCTCTCGGCAGTTTCACTGCTCAGGCAGGCGACCGTTTCGTCGTCGACTGATGAGAGTTTGGCCGTGTCCACCGGCGGTACATTGAAATGGCGGCTCAGGAAAGAAAGCAGGTCCTTTTCAGTCAGCACGCCGAGTTCAACGATGTTTGTTCCCAGCCTGCCCCCGAATATGACCTGTCTTTCGAGCGCAAGTTTAAGCTGCTCCCGCGTTATCAGGCTTTCTTTGACCAGGGCTTCTCCGAGTTTCATGTCTTTATTTCAACCCGTACTTATAGCATCTGTGCCGGAAGGAGCGGAAAGTCAGATTCAGAAGTCTGGCGGCTTCGGTTTTCACGCCCCTCGACTTGTCAAGCGCCTGCAGAAGATAGTCCTTCTCAATCTTCTGCATTAATTTTTCGAGGTCGAAATCTCCTTCTATGTCAGGCAGGCCCCTCGATGCCTCCGGTATGCCCTTGATTTCCTCCGGTATGTCATCGGGCAGTATTATCTCCCTGTCCGAGAGCAGGACCATGCGTTCGACTATGTTTTCGAGTTCCCGCACATTCCCCTTCCAGTTGTGTTTCATGAGGAGCTGCAGGGCCTCGGGTGAGATCTTCTTCGAATTGCCGGAAAACTTGCCGAGGAAATGCTCAAGAAGAAGAGGGATGTCTTCCCTTCTTTCCCGGAGCGGGGGCACATTGATCGGGATGACGTTAAGCCGGTAGTACAGGTCTTCCCTGAAACCGCCCGAGGCGACTGCTTCCGGGATGTTCCTGTTGGTAGCACAGATAACACGCACGTCGACCTTGATGTCGGCAGTCCCACCGACCCTTCTGAAGGTCCCGTTCTCGATAACACGCAGCAGCTTTGACTGGAGGGACAGCGGCATCTCGCCGATCTCATCGAGGAAAAAACTTCCGCCGTTTGCTATTTCGAACAATCCCGCCTTGCTGTAGACCGCTCCTGTAAACGACCCTTTTACATGTCCGAACATCTCTGATTCGAGGAGCCCTTCGGGAAAGGTCGCACAATTGATGGTCACGAAATTCTTGTTCTTCCTCGGGCTCAGATTGTGGAGGGCCGCAGCTACGAGTTCCTTTCCCGTCCCGCTCTCGCCGGTGACGAGCACAGTGGAATTGCTCTGTGCGACCCTGGGGATCAGCTTAAAGAGTTCCTGCATCCGGTTGCTCTTTCCTATGATGTTCTCCAGCCTGAATGACGACCGGAATTTTTCGCGCAGAAGAGAGAGTTCCTCGCTTAACTTTTTCTTCTCGAGGGCCTTGTTTATGATCAGCCGTATTTCGTCGATCTTGAACGGCTTGTGTATGTAATCGTATGCGCCCTTCTTCATCGCCTCGATCGCGGACTCGGTAGTGCCGAAGGCAGTTACCATGATTACAATCGTTCCGGGGAACACGTCTTTCACCATTTTCAGAACTTCGAAGCCGTCCGCCCCCGGCATCTTGATGTCGGTTATCACCAAGTCGAAGATGTTGCTTCTGATCGCCTCCATCCCTTCGAGGCCGTCCGAGGCGGCCGACACCTCATAGCCTTCCTCTTCGAGAAGTATCTTCAGTACTTCCCGCATGCTTCTCTCGTCTTCAATAACGAGTATCTTCCCCTTCGCGTTTTCCATTTTTCCTGTGTAGTATAATCTCAAAGACGGTCTTAATGCCAGGAACGCTCGTCACGCTGAGCCGCCCGCCGTGATCCTCTATGATGCGGTAGGCTATCGAGAGGCCGAGACCCGTTCCTCTGTCTTTTGTGGTGAAGAAGGGATAGAAGATTTTTTCTGCGATGGACGGATCTATGCCGCCGCCGGTGTCGGAAAAGAAGATCCTGACGGAGCTGTTGTCGCTGCTTGTCGATACCGCCAGTTCGCCCCCGTCCTTCATCGCCTCGATGGCATTAACCCCGAGGTTCCAGAATACCTGTCTGATCTTCTGCGGATCTGCGACGACGAAGAGAGGGCCCCCGAACTCCTTTTTTATCGAGATGTCGCCCTTGTTCTGTTCAATGTTCTCCAGCAGCGTGAGGGTTTCATCCAGAAGCAGGTGAAGGTCGATTTCCTTCAGGTCCGGAGGCCGCGAACTGGAGTAAGTGAGAAAGTCCGATATGATTATGTTCAGCCGCTCCATCTCGTTCAAGGCGATGGTCATAAGCTGGTCCTTGTGCCGTGACGGAATCTTGTCTTCCCTTAGCATCTCGATCGACCCTCTCATCGACGCGAGCGGGTTTCTGATTTCATGCGCGATGTTCATCGACAGCTCGCCTATGGTGGCCCACTTCTCCTTCTCCTTGATTTCGGCTTCCAGTTGTTTTATCTGGGTCAGATCCTGGAACACGCCGATGTAACCTGTCTGTCTGCCGCTCAGGTCCATAAGGTCCGTTACGGTTATCCCGATTATCTTGCGGCCGCTTCCGTCCGACTCCAGTATCCCTTCCCTGCGGCCTTCCAGAAAAGGAAAAGTAAGAAAGGGCATGGCACTCTCGATTTTTGAGCCTATCACAGCCTCTCTGCGCACACCGCTGATCTTTTCGGCCGCACGGTTGAAAATAAGGACGGTGCCGTCCATCCCGGTTGTAAACAGTCCGCTGGGCAGGCTTTCTATTATCTTGATATTGAAGAATTCGAGGTCTTTCAGGTCCCAGTCTTTTTCGGCGAGTTCCTGCTCGGTCCTTTCGAGGCTGGAGGAAAGATATCCGCTGAGATAGGCTGTGACGTAGATTGCAAGGATATGTATAAAAATGTTGTAGAGGAACTCTTTTTCGGGGATCGAGGGATCATAGCGGAGGGGCAGCAGCTGGTAAAACTGCAGGTCCAGGAGAACCCCGTAGAGGATACTGCTGATACTGGCGGTTACATATCCCGCCTTCCTGTTCAGAATGATACTCGAAGACAGAACGGTGAGGATGAGCATAAATGATAGCCAGCTCTCTATTCCCCCGGTAATGTATATCAGACAGATTTCAGACAGAACGTCCAGGATCAGCTGGACATAGGTAAAAAGGAAGAGATTGCTCAGCCTCCCGATAAGGAGGGAATATATAATGGTGAGAAAATACTGGGAGATGATGAAGAAGGAAATGGCCTGTGCGTGAGAGTAAAAGTACTCGGTCTTGAACAGATAAGAGGAGCCGAGGAGAAGCGTGACGAATAAGGCCCTGAAACTGATCAGCGCCTTCAGTCGGGGAGTCAGGACATTCTCTTCCGCCATTCCCTCTAGTGGATCAGGGTCATGATCCTGAATATCGGAAGATACATTGCCACAACGATGAAACCCACTGCGCCCCCGAGGAAAACCATGAGCATCGGCTCCATCATCGACGTGAGGTTCGCAACGGCGTTGTCTACCTCGTCGTCGTAAAAATCCGCTATCTTGCCAAGCATTGTGTCCAGGGCTCCGGTTGATTCACCCACGGCGATCATGTGAGTTACCATAGGGGGGAACACTTTAGCCTTCATCAGCGGCTCGGCCAGGGTCTTGCCTTCGGAAACCGCCGTCCGGACGTTCATGACCGCGTATTCGACCACCTTGTTGCCGGAGGTCTTGGCGGTGATTTCGAGACCGTCGAGTATCGGTACGCCGCTGCTTATTAGTGTGCTAAGGGTCCTCGTGAATTTCGCAATAGCGACCTTCCTCAGGAGAATGCCGAAAACCGGAAGCTTGAGCATGATTGCGTCAGTGGCGGCCTTGCCCCGTTCGGTTTTCCTTATCTGGGCGAGACCCACGAAGAACCCCACAATGAGCACAAGCAACATCAGGCCTCCTATGCCGGCGAGGAAATGACTTATCATCATGACTATGCGCGTGGGCAGGGGAAGGACCCCCCCCAGAGTAGTGAACATTTTTGCAAAGGTAGGCACGACGAATATCATTATGATGGCAATGACCAGTATCGCGACGGTCGTAACCACGACAGGATATACCATGGCCCCTTTCACCTTCTTCTTCAGCTTCATGGACTTCTCGATGTATGCCGCGAGCCTGTTCAGTATGGTGTCGAGTATACCGCCCGATTCACCGGCTGCAACCATATTTGCGTAAAGTTCTGTGAAGGCCTTGGGGTGTTTTCTGAGTGCGTCGGCATATGTGGAGCCCGATTCCACATCGGACTTGATCGTCGCCAGCGTTTTAGCCAGCATCTTGTTCTCCACCTGGGTAGACAATATCTCCAGGGCCTGGACCAGCGGCAGACCGGCGTCGATCATGGTTGCAAACTGTCTTGTGAAAATAACGATATCTTTGTCCTTGACCGTGCCTCCGAAACTCATATTACTGAAGAGGGGCTTCTTTTCCTTCGCCTTGACGGTTGTGGCGTTGATATTGCGCTTCCGTAACTGTGAGATGACCTCTTCTCTTGAGTTGGCGGTTATCTCGCCCGATTCGATATTCCCCCTGGCTGTCTTGCCGGACCATTCAAAGACATTTGCCATTGTGTCCATTACCTCCCGCGGCCAGGGGTCGAGCTTGTCAACCTCTGGAGCATTACGATTATTTCATCAGGCACCGACGACCTGGCGACCGCGTCTTCATAGGAAAGCAACCCCTTCGTATAGAGTTCCACTAAAGACTGGTTCATTGTCTGCATGCCGAATTTGGACTGACCCGTCTGCATCATGGAATATATCTGATGTATCTTGTCTTCCCTTATGAGGTTTCTGATGGCCGGATTCGGCACCATAAGTTCGGATGCAAGTATACGCCCCTTGCCGCTCTTCTTGGGTATAAGCTGTTGTGCTATGATCCCCTCCAGAACGAATGAGAGCTGGACCCTGATCTGTTCCTGCTGAAAAGGCGGAAATACATCGATAATCCTGTTTATCGTCTGGACGGCCGAATTCGTATGCAGTGTCGCCAGTGTGAGGTGACCTGTTTCTGCCACGGTGAGGGCCGCTTCGATCGTCTCAAGGTCCCTCATTTCCCCGATGAGCACGACATCCGGGTCCTGTCTGAGGACATACCTCAATGCCGTCTTGAAAGAGGCGGTATCTGAACTCACTTCTCTCTGGTTTATAAGACACTTCTTGTGCCCGTGCAGATATTCTATCGGGTCCTCCACAGTTATTATGTGGTCGTATCTTTCCGAGTTTATCTTGTCTATCATCGCCGCCAGTGTCGTCGATTTGCCGCTTCCGGTGGCCCCCGTGACCAGTATCAGCCCTCTGGGCTTCTTTACCAGTTCATTGATAATCTCAGACAGCCCTAATTCATTAAAGCTCTTTATTTCAAAAGGGATTGTCCTGAAAGCCGCCGCTACCGCCCCCCTCTGCATGAAGACGTTCCCTCTGAACCTGCTTAAACCTTTTACCCCGAAAGAGAAATCGAGTTCATTGTTTTCCTCGAAGCGGTGTTTCTGGCTGTCCGTCAGTATGCTGTAGCAGAGGGATTTGGTCTCTGTGGGTGAAAGGTTCGGATAGTCCAGGGGAACAAGTTTCCCGTCTACCCTCAGCCTTGGAGGACTTCCTGTCGTCACGTGAAGGTCTGACGCCCCTTTTTCTATCATTATTTTCAGCAGGTCATATATGCTCGCCATCTGTTTCTCCTTTAGTCATTGAAAGTCACCCGCATGACCTCTTCCATGGTGGTCATTCCTTCGGCCACCTTCGTCAACCCGCTCATTCGGAGTGTCTTCATTCCGAGTCTGATAGCGGCTTTCTTTATCTCGGCGGTGGACGCGCCCTCGAGTATGAGTTCCTTCAACTCTTCCCTTATCGGCATCACCTCATACAGCGCCACTCTTCCGCGGTACCCCGTGCCATTGCAGGAGGGGCAGCCCTTGCCCCTCAGACATTTGACCGTTTTGGCCTCTTCTTCGGAAAACCCGATCTTCAGGAGTGCAGGAACTGGGACCTTTTCCTCTTCCTTGCACTTCTCACATATACGCCGTGCGAGCCTCTGGGCCAGGATGAGAATGACTGAAGACGACACCAGGAAGGGTTCAATCCCCATGTTCAGCAGCCTGCTTATAGTCCCTGGTGCATCGTTTGTGTGCAAGGTGCTCAGTACCAGATGGCCGGTAAGTGCGGCCTTGATGCCTATTTCAGCAGTCTCGAAATCACGAATTTCGCCGACCATTATGATGTCCGGGTCCTGCCTGAGAAAGGAACGCAGCGACGCCGCAAATGTGAGCCCGATTTCCTCCCTGACCTGCACCTGATTGATCCCCATGAAGTTGAATTCGACCGGGTCCTCGGCGGTCATGATGTTCGTATCCGGCTTGTTGAGATAGTTGAGCGCCGAATACAGGGTTGTCGTCTTGCCGCTTCCGGTGGGGCCTGTAACCAGGAGCATGCCGTAGGGCTTGGTAATCGATTCCATGAAATCATCGAGTGCTCCCTGCTCGAAGCCGAGTTTTGTAAGATCAACCTGAAGGTTGGCCTTGTCGAGTATTCTCAGGACTGTCTTTTCCCCGAAGAGACAGGGGAGGACCGAAACGCGGAAGTCTATATCCCGTTTCTTGCCCAGCTTGAGCTTTATCCTGCCGTCCTGGGGAAGCCGACGCTCCGCAATATCGAGCTTCGACATTATTTTTATGCGGGACGTCAAAGCGGCTTTTATCTTCGTAGGAAGGTTCATGACGGTATACATAACTCCGTCCACCCTGTACCGTACCCTGAGCGAATTTTCATAAGGCTCTACGTGGATATCGCTCGCTCCCGTCTTTATCGCGTTCACAAAGATGCCGTTGACCAGTTTCACGATCGGCGCCTCGACGTCTCTTACTACCTCCGAGTCTTCTTTCTCCTCCAGCACGTCGACGTTGTCAAGGGCGCTGCCTACGATCTTGTCGAATTCTTCCACATTGACGCTCGGCCCTTCTTCAAAGGAGCCGCCGCCAAGCTGGCTGTCCCCCGAAAGGTCATCATCGCCGAGGGTGTAATCTTTCGCCTGGATGGCGGCTGAAGGGGCCTCTTCTTTCTCGGTGGGTGAAAGCGCCGAGTCGCCCCTGCCGAAGTAGTGGCGCGCGATGGCTCCCGCGATCCCCGATTCGCTGGCGACAACCACCTCAACATTGTATCCCGTCATGAATTTGATGTCATCAATTGCGAATACGTTCGACGGATCCGCCATGGCTACGGTGAGTGTAGCCCCCACCCGGGCGATCGGCATGATAAGGTATTTCTTAGACATATCCGCCGGTATTAACTTTAAAACCGACTGGTCTATGTTATACTCGCCAAGATTGATGGCGGGGACGCCGAACTGCTTACTCAGGAATGAGACAAGTTTGTCTTCAGTAATGAAGCCGAGTTTGACAAGATTTGACCCGAGCCTTCCACCTTCTTTTTTCTGAACGTTTAAAGCCTGTTTCAACTGCTCTTCTGAGATAATACTTGAGGCTGTCAGTAACTGACCTAATTTCACTGCCATACGTCTAAAATATATGAAATCGTGGCTATTGTCAATAAACGGCAGAGGTCAGAAGAGACCCCGTGAAAAGGCGAAATTATTATGCCCGGGGCGATAGAAAAGGCCCCTTTTGAGGGCGAAGGCATCGATGAATTCTCCGGCGTCATCCTTGGTAGCCTCGGGGGGTATTTGCAATCTCGAAATCGTATGCGCCTGATTACAGGAAAATCCCTTTATCGGACATTGAGAGGGGCAGCCGGTCCGGCTGACAATTATGGTGGACAGTAGTGATAAAATATAGACACTATGCTTCACACTGAAAAGAAGATGCCTTCAACAACCGAACTGGAAAGAGCCGAAAGGCTCAGGGAGGTGCTTGGTCTGCTCTACGACGCGAACAAGAGATTCCCGATAATTGTGGAAGGCAAAAAGGACATCGCCGCATTGAGGAAGATCGGTCTCGCAGGGGACATTATCACCCTCCACAGCGGAAAAGGGCTTTACGACTTCTGCGAGGACGTTGTTGACCGGTTTGTCAAAGTGATTGTGCTTATGGACTGGGACGCGAAGGGCGAGGCTCTCCAACGGACGCTTTCGAGGCATCTTGCCGGCCACTGTGAGGAGTTTTCGGCGTTCAGGGGAATTCTGAAGGTCCTCTGCCAGAAGGATATAAAGGATATTGAAGGAATACCCAAGCTGCTCATGCGGCTGGAAGGTTCGTTGCGTCCAATTGATGAAAGTGGGATGACAGAATGAACACCGTCGGCAGGGAGGGGGAAGATGTCGCCGTGACGTTCTTCAGAAGAATGGGCTACCGTATCGTGGAGAAGAATTACCGGACTGCTTTCGGAGAGGTAGATATTATAGCAAGGGACGGGGACGTCCTTGTTTTTGCAGAGGTAAAGACCAGGACTGACGACGCGTTCGGTTCACCTTTTGAGGCGGTGCATCGGAGAAAAAGAGAGAAGATCAGGAAGGTTGCTCTCTGCTATATGAAGAAGCTCAGGAAAGAGGTCCCGGCGCGGTTCGATGTGCTGAGCATCGAGAGGGTAGGGGGAACGCACAAGGTACAACATATCAAGGATGCTTTCGAAGTCTAGCCGGCATATGAACTCTTTCTCCTGCCTGGCAATCCTCCGCGCCTGAGAATATCTTTAAGACTCTGATTCTATCGGAATATTCTGGCCGGACAATACCTTTTTTGCTTCTTCTGAGTTTTGAGACACGCCAGTCACGAATGATTTCTTGACCGCTGCCTGGGATTGCTGTTGTAACACGGCCTTTGCCCCTGCGAATACATGAGGGGTGTTATGGGTCGTTTGCGGACTCGCACAGCCAAAGAGGCCAATGCCGAAAAAGACAAAAAAGCTCAACAATCTGATTTTTTTAGACATCCTGTCCCTTTCCGTCTTGAATTTGTTGGCTATATCCAAAAAACGTGATGACTATATCATTATTTATTTGAAATATCAAGCCCGCGCATTGCCTCATCAAAAATCTATATAAAGTAGAATCGTTGCCTCACGTAAGGAATCTACACGAAATGAACAGTCAAAATACCCTTCTTGAAACAGGTCAAGGAGGCAGGAGAAGTGGGGCTAA
>JBJKPE010000239.1:0-12305 GCA_046706685.1 Thermodesulfovibrionales bacterium
AGCCCACTTTATTCACAAATTTTCCTGAATGCCGGAAGGGCATAGTGTTTGAGCGGCTTTACCTGCCCGATACTCATGCAGTGTGTCTCTGATAATAAAGAGGGCAAGTTCCTCGGAGCGAAGCGAGCCTGCCTGCCGGCAGGCAGGAATGAGCTAAAACACTATGTCCTTCCGTGTCCATCACATTTCATGAATAATGTGGGTTAGTCTGAGGTGTTTTAAAAATCTCTCTGAAGATCCTTTCTCTTAACACAACGGTATGGTAATGTCATCCTCTCAAAGATTTCAGGATGGGACGAAAGGCTGAGTCGACCTTCGCAAGCGAACTTAACACATATCTCTCCATGCCCTTGTTATCAGTCAGAAAAAGCCCCTTCGGCAGGGCATCCTGCTTGACCTGCGCACGTCCCATCGACTTGTGGCCGCCAGCGCTGCCCCTCTCGCCGAAAGCCGTGCGAGCCAGGAACCCTGCGTCCTTTTTTAAGCCGTCGTTGCGGAACACTATCACCAGCGTGTCGCCTACCACTCCGCTGACCAGTGCCCAGGACACATTTTCCACCCGAATAAAGAAGTCTGCTATCTGCACGCAAACGTCGAAGAACGGAACCGGCCCCAAATGTGAAAACATGACGGTTTTCACAAAACGCCTCCTGACGAGCGCGACGGTGAAGTAGTCCAGCCCCTCGGCCGAGAACTGCGAGAACTCTACCCGTCTGACGATGTCCGTGTCCGCTTTTCGTCTAAGCCACAGTATTGCTTCCACGTCCCCGCTGCTCAAGTCGTCCATGAAATGACGTGAATCCGTTCTTATTCCATAGAATAGAGCGCTGGCGAGGCTCTTTGAGGGGCGCACTCCTGCCGCTCTCAGATACTCCGTCATAATAGAAGAAGTGGCTACATAATTGGGCCGTATGTCTGTAAACCCGGACGGTATTTTGTCGGGAATGGGATGGTGATCAATGACTATATCGCAGCGGTGGAGATGAAAGTCGACGAAGAACTGGGGTTGGGAATCGACCAGCGCTATAATGTCTGACTGTGCGGCTTTCTCCTCGCTTAGCGGGAATGCGGGTATCTTGAGCTGCCTTATCATGGAGGCGTTTTCAGGCCTTCCGATTGCTCCAGTATAGCCTATATTAACTGAGCGATCCGCTGTCTCAAGTATCTTCTTGAGAGCGAGTGCACTTGCGAGCGCATCCGGATCAGGATTCGCATATATTACGATGCAGACATTCTTCGCCCCTTCACATAACCTCCTGAGGTTTTTAAGTCTAAGTAGGATGTCCCGGTATGCCGGCATGATTTTGTTCATTCCATTAAGTCTACGGCCGCTTTTGCTCCCCGTCAGCCTGTTCATCCATGTCCTTCTTGGAATGTCTGTAACCTTCTATGAGAACAAGAGCGAATACGACTGTTAAGCCCACAAGCAGGCCGAATACGTTGACGATCCTGAGGTATACAAGGGCTGCGATTACTATGAAGAGCATGACAAGACGAAACTGACTCAGGAAAAGCATTTTCGCCGTCGCCCTCTCGGAACCGATAAGCCCTTCCACACCCCAAGCCAGCCCTTTTATGTTCAGCAGGGCCAATATCCCCCCTACGATTATACCGGCGGGGAGTTTCTTAGGTTCTATTAGACACGAGAGAGCAGCGAGAGGAATCAGGATAACGACAGATTTCTTATATATCTTTCTTATCAGGTCCACTGTCTTTATCAGATCCTTCTTCGTCATCGTCTGACGCCTGTTTCTTGGCCATTCTCACAAGTTCCCTGAACCCCGCGACTATCCCCAGAATCGTGAAGATTATCATAAGCCACGGAGAGGTGTGAAAGAGGCGGTCGAGCCCGTAACCGATGGCAAGTCCCACAAAGGTCGAAAAGACCAGATTGAGACCGACTGAACTCGCCTGCAGGAAATGCCTGAAGAGAGGTTTATCTCTTTTGTCCGCCAAGAAGTGCCCCCATATCGCAGATCCGGATTATTGATTATCCGAGACTGTCGTATTCGTCCTGTAGAAAATTTTTTGTGACGTCCGCTATCTCTCCGTAAAAGACGGTCCGCGCCTGTCTTTTCAGTTCCTCACAGTAATAGGGTACCCAATTCATGATGTGTTCATCAAGAAAATTATCGATAAGATCGAGATGTTCTGTCTCTACGAGATAGCTTATGAACAGCAGTTCCAGAGAAAGGTGATCCGGCGGGGCGTCAAATTCCTCTCCAATTGTCAATCCTGCCCTCCCATAAGCTTCGGATGCAGAGCCGGCAACATCAATATCTCCGGACTCGGCAAAGAGGGATTCAAGCGGCG
Organism: Thermodesulfovibrionales bacterium; assembly: GCA_046706685.1. Classification (GTDB taxonomy): domain Bacteria; phylum Nitrospirota; class Thermodesulfovibrionia; order Thermodesulfovibrionales; family UBA6898; genus JARRRD01. The sequence continues at coordinate 2,314 of JBJKPE010000239.1, forward strand.
GAAGCCTGCCGCCCGGATAGCGTAACAGAGAGTTGAATTCGTTGAGTATTTCCTGAGACGTCTCGGTGGATTTCAGTTCAAGGTCTTTTTTTATTACTTCCAGGTCGTCATCGTCGGGGGGCCGTGAAAAAAGGTCGGCGAGAAGCCTGTATGCCTCCACCCTTTCTGCAATATTCTCCCGAAATATCATACAGAAATCTTATTACATTTGAGAGGCTAATTACAAAAGGACAAAAAGCCGGGGGCCGACTGTATGTAGGCCCCCGGCTTTAACATAATATCCCGTACTCTCTTCATAACACTGTATAAGGTTCAGTGCGACTCCTCGAAATCGAAAACAGGAAAGATCTTGTTAAATACCCAGAAGAGCGGGAAGGGTGCAAGTCCGACGGCGAGCGCACCGAAAACGCCTTCCTTGAAGGTGTCCCAGTTGTGCGGTATGACCGGGATATGATATTCCATGTAACCCGCGAAGCTGAGGGAGAATGCCTGGCCTCCTATGACGACGTTGTACCTCATCATGAACACGCCGAAGAGTACGAGAATTGTGATGACGACCGTGCGCTTCAGGCCCATCCCGGGAATAAGGAGGAGAATCAGAGGCACGAGGTTTCCTACCCCGTACTGGAGTATGAAAATGCTGGTAAAATCCCTGCCGTAAATGATGCTCCGGAGCACATCCCAGGATTTCACAGCGGTGTAACCCCTGAAAACCTGGTCCAGTAGTTCAAGGCTGATGGCGAAGACGAGAAAATACAGAAGGTACTTCGTGGTCATCTTTATGACGCTCATCTCCACTCCCTTTATTTCCTCCGGAGTCTGGGAGATACCACGATAGGAGGTCTTCCTGGAGGACGCGAAGCGTTTCCTCAGTTCCATCGCGACGACGTAAGTCAATATGCACAGGGCGATGCCGGAGACTATCGCCGACATGATGAAGATGACCGGCATAAGAGGCGTCATCCAGAGGGCATTGGCTTTAACCGAGCCGAAAATAAACCCGGCATAGCCGTGAAGAAAGCACGCCACCGGGATGCCCATGCCCGAGAGGATCTTTATCGCCTTTTCATCTTTTTTCAGGGCTTCCGGGCTGACGTCGTAAGCGCCGAGAGTGAGGGTGCAGAAGACCAGAAACTTTATCCATTCCCCCAGGCTCTTGTCGGTTTTTTCCTTAAGAGGCAGAGCAGTGTCGACGAAAAACTTCCGGTATACAAACCACAACTCCGAAGCGACGATTGCCCCGTATGCCGAAAATACAATGCCGAATGCGGCGATGGCCGAGGTAAAGTGAGGCGTCATAAAGACATTTATCCCCCGGAAGGGCTGCTCCAGGTGGAGCAGGAGCGGCACCGGCGCTATGAAGAGAAGGGCGAAAGAGAAGACCAGTGAAAAACGGGCTATGTCCTTGAGCTTCTTTACGCCAAAGACGTGGTACAGTGAGGAAAGGACAAAGGCCCCCGCGACGAGGCCGGTCATAAGGGGGTACATCACTATCTGAATTCCCCAGTAAATATACTCATTGGGATATACGAAGAGCTGTTTTATCGTCCAGATCTGACCATGTACCAGCATTACTTCACCTCCCTGTCGAGACCTATGTAATATACCTGCGGCTTGGTCCCGTATTCTTCCTTCAATATCGCGACCCGCTCAGTCATTATTATTTTTGTCACCGGGTCGTTCGGGTCTTTTATGTTCCCGATCATGCGCGCTCCGAAGGGGCAGGCATCCACGCACGCCGTCTTCATGCCCTTCGTAATCCTGTGATAACAGAAGGTACATTTTTCGGCCGTGTGGTAGACCGGGTGAAAAAACCTCACTCCGTAAGGACAGGCCATTATGCAGTAGCCGCAACCGATACACCATGTTCTGTCAATAAGCACGACCCCGTCGGGAAGCTGGAATGTGGCGCCGACGGGGCAAACCTGGACACAGGGCGGATTGGCGCACTGGTTGCAGAGCTTCGGTACGAAAAAAGCCTTGTCGATATCCTCCGCCTTGATGTCCTGAAAATTGCCTTCCCCCAGCGCAATCTTGCTGGTGGTAAACCCGTCCCGGGCTCCCATCGGCGAGTCGGCGAAGACCCGGCCGTCCTTCAGCACCACGTATCTCTCTACCCAGGTCCTCGTCACTTTTGCATCATAAGGTACCTTGTTTTCCGTTTTGCAGGCCTTGACGCAGAACCCGCAGCCGACGCATTTATACGTATTTACCACGAATACCCATCTGGTTTTTGCATCCGGCTTTTCCGCAAAGATTTTTTTAGGGTCTATGAATTCAATCGCGCCCACGGAAAGCGCGGCCCCGGCAACTCCCTTTACTGTATTTTTTAAAAACTTTCTTCTCGATATCATTTCAGTCCCTCCAGTGGATTATGGGGGTTGTGACAGGTCACACACTCGTTACCCGGATAATGCTTCTCCGGGTCTATGCCCGGAATGTTCGCCCTTCCGCTGGTCGGGTAGGGGAGAGGGTAGTGGCACCTCAGGCACAATGACCTGCGCTTGTCGATCTGCAATTTGGGGGGGTCTGAGGGATGATTCCCCGCAGGACCGTGGCAGTTTTCACAGCGGATGATCGCGTGGGGGGACTTCATGATGCTGTTGTAATTGTCGGGGTGACAGCTGCTGCAATAGTCCTTCCCGAAATTGTAACTAACGGGAAAGTTTTTCCAGAAATTGGCGTCTCCCGCCCGGTGCCAACCGTACATGTAACCGCGTTGACCGATTCCGAAATCGGAAGGCACATAGAAGACCCGAAAGATGAGAACTATTGCGACGAGACCGACAACTACCCACAGAGGTCTGAAAACATGACTTTTCATTAAGCGCACCTCGTTTCTTGGGTTTTTATTTATTTTTTAAATTATACACAATTTTCCCAAAAAAAAAAGGGGCAGGACAATTTCTTTGCCCTGCCCCTGAAAGATGGTGCTAACTAAGCCGTCGAATCTATTTGAGGAATTTCAGCGGGTCCCTGTATTCGTGACAGGTAACGCAAACCTTTTTGGCCTCTTCCTTGCTGACTTTCCAGACATGAGGCCTGTGGCATTTCTTACAGCTCAGCCCCATATCCTGGATGTGGCGCTTGTGCTGTCCAACGTCGAGAATATTCGAGTGGCACGAAAGGCAATTGGTCCAATCGGCCTTCGCGTTTTTATGCGGTTTGTGGCACTGGTAGCAGTTGAACTGCATCGGTGCGTCCTTGGGGACATCGATCTTTGTCGCAGCGTTAATAATCTTCTGGCTGGGCATGAAATGCCTGACATCCAGAGTCCCGTCGGCGATCAATTCTTTCCTTATATTCTCGCTGCCGTGACAGAAAAGGCATTTCTTCCTGCCCGGCAGGAGATTGGGCGTCCTGTCGGTATGGCAATTGAGGCAAGCAATGCCTTCCATACCCGTGCCGTGGACTGCCTTTCCCTGATGGCATTTCACGCAGAATCTAGCCTCGGCATTGAACTTGTGGGTGATATATCCGTGACACTTTACACATTCAATTTTTTCCATGTAGACGTGTCTGGCATGCATCGTAGACCTGTTTATCTGTTTTGCGTCCTTGAATTTGGGGTCTATCTTCCAGTGGCATTTTATGCAAACTTCGAAGGTGACTATGACCTTTCCATGCCTGGCCGGAACGGATGTGGGTCTGTTTACGACAAAGCTGATCAGCAGTTTGTTCTGCTCCGGTATTGTCAGGTGATGGCAGTCATGACAGTTGAGGTTCTTATGCACGCTCTTTGACCACGCATTATAAGCCGGCTGCATAAGATGGCAGCTTACGCAGAACTTCGGGTTGTTCTGTGTGAAATCGTAGAACTTGAAGGCGATGACCCCGCCGCCGGTGACGATGACGAGCAAGAGGACGGCGATAATTATCTTGCCCTTCAGGGACAAACCGGCCTTCAACCAACTGAATGGATTAAACATATGCTACCTCCCCTTAAACTAGATATCTTTCAGCGTTTCGTAAGCTGCTTTGATCGTATTTTCAATGTCTTTCTCGCTATGTGCGAGAGACATGAAGCCTGCCTCAAACTGAGAGGGGGCCAGGTTCACACCTCTTTGCAGCATGCCCGAGAAAAATTTCGAAAACTTTGCGGTATCCGATGTCTTTGCAGTTGCATAATCGTAAACTTCCCGGTCGGTAAAGTAGGTGCAGAACATGCTGCCGGCCCTGTAGAACCGCGCACTGACACCCGCGCGTGCGGCAGCGTCGGTGAGTCCATTTTCGAGGAATGAGGCCTTCTTCTCCAGCCGCTCGTATGCTCCCTTCTTCGAGAGCTCTTTTATCGTTTCTATGCCGGCGGTCATCGCCAGCGGGTTGCCTGACAGCGTCCCCGCCTGGTAAACAGGACCATCGGGAGAAACCATCGACATTATCTCTTTCTTTCCACCGTATGCTCCGACCGGCAGGCCTCCGCCTATAACCTTTCCGAGGCACGTCATATCGGGGTCTATTCCGTAATACGCCTGGGCGCCGCCAAAAGAGACCCTGAAGCCTGTCATGACCTCGTCAAAGATGAGGACGATATCATTTTTTTGCGTCAGTTTTCGAAGCGCTTCGAGAAAGCCGGGCCTCGGAAGAACGCAGCCGATATTGCCCACCACCGGCTCGATGATAACGCAGGCGATGGAGCGGCCTTCTTTTTCTATCGTCTTCTTGACCGCCCTGGCGTCATTGAAGGGCAGGGTGATAGTGTTTCTCGCATAGGATTTCGGTACGCCGGGGCTGTCGGGAACACCGAACGTTGTTGCACCGGACCCTGCCTTGACGAGCAGGCCGTCTGCATGGCCGTGATAGCAGCCCTCGAATTTAATTATCTTGTCCCTTCCGGTGTACCCTCTTGCTACCCTGATGGCGCTCATCGTCGCCTCAGTGCCGGAGTTCACCATCCGCACCCTGTCCATGGAGGGGTATACGTGGAGCACAAGGCGGGCAAGTTCCACCTCGAGGGGGGTAGGCGCTCCGTAGCTTGTGCCGTTTTCGATCGCTTTCTTGAGCGCTTTCACCACCCTGGGGTACGCATGGCCGAGGATCATTGGTCCCCATGACAGAACATAATCCAGATAAGAGTTGCCGTCAACATCGTAAATCCTGGAACCTTTTGCCTTTTTAATGAAGAGGGGAGCGCCGCCGACCGCCTTGAATGCCCGGACAGGACTGTTTACCCCGCCGGGGATCAGCAATCGCGCTTTATCGTAGAGTTTCTTTGATTTTATAAACGTTTTCAACTTCGCTCCAGCAAACTACATACTATATCACAAAAAAAAATGCTGTGTCAAAAAATCCCTTACAAACAGTCTTATATATGGTATACAATAATATATTGACAACGCATGGAGGAACCCTATTTATGAAGAAAATCGTACTAGCCGTTTTCCTTATCGCTTCGCTTCTTGCCTGTTCGAAAAAAGAGACGGCGCAGAATGGTCCTTACCTCGCCAAGGTCGATGGCGCACCGATTACCAAGGCCGACTTTGACAGGGAAATCCAGTCTCTGCCTGATTACGCAAGGCAGATGTTCGAGGGCCCGGGCGGCAGGGAAAAATTTCTTGACGAGGTGATCAAAAAGGAGATTCTCTATCAGGAGGCGCTGAAGCAGGGCATTGACAAGAGTCCCGAGTTCATCAGAAAAATGGAAGATGCGAAAAAGATGACCCTCATATCCGGACTTCTGGAACAGGAGATCATGTCCAAGGCCCAGGTAACTGATAAGGACATCAGGGACTATTATGACCAGCACAAGAGTGAATTCACAACCACGAGCCAGATCAGGGCCAGCCATATACTCGTGAAAACGGAGGCAGAAGCTGAGCAGGTGCTTGAGAGGTTGAAAAAAGGCGAAAATTTCGCGGAGATCGCCCGGAAGGTATCCATAGATAAGGCATCTGCCAAGAACGGGGGTGACATAGGTTATTTCTCGCGCGGCCAGATAGTCCCGGAGTTTGAGAAGGCTGCCTCATCGTTGAAGATCGGCGAGATAAGCGGGCCGGTGAAGACTCAGTTCGGCTACCATATCATCAAGGTTACCGACAAGAAGACAGGACCGGTGGCTGAATTTGACAGGGTCAAGGAGATTATAGCGCAGAAATTGACCGGAGAGAAACAGAAGGAGGCCTTTGACTCGTATATTGAGGGACTAAGAAAGAAATACAAGGTAGAAATAAATAAAGAGGCGTTTGCGGCACCCGAAGATCGGGGTCAAAGCGAGACGCCGAAGAAAAGCGCCGGAGATAAAACGAAAGATTAGCGGCGGTGCTGCCCTGATGTTGGGACGGTGAAAAGAAATCACCGAACGCTATGGGTGTCTTGTCCTCGACCTGGGAAAGCGTGCCGCCATATTTGGGCTTTTTGTGAACACTGCCCTCTCTTATCCAACGATAGGTCAGACTCTTGCTATCGTGATTCGAGAGGGACCACGTGCTTCATAAAATCGATCCATATGGGGAGCGCAGCAGCTGCGCCTGTCTCTTTTCCGCCGATGGGTTTATGGTTGTCTCTCCCCACCCAGACCCCCAGAGCCAGGTGGTCGTCAAACCCTATGAACCAGGCGTCGGTGCAGTCGTTGGTAGTTCCTGTTTTTCCGTATACCGGCCTGCCCAGCACCTGGGCCCTGGTTCCCGTGCCTTCAGCGACTACAGCACCAAGAAGCTCCCTGATCTCCTTTACGATGTTGTCGGTTAAAACATTCGTATAGTGCGGATAAACCTCGTCAGTAACGATTCCGTCCCTGCTTTCGATCCTGTCGTAATCGATCAGGTTTGTTTTCTCACCTGTAGCCAATGCGGAATAGGCATGCACCATCTCAAGCAGGTTGACATCCGAGGCCCCCAGCGCGATCGGCAGGTAAGGCTGCAGAGTGCTCGTGATGCCGAGTCTTTTTGCCATCTTTATTATCGGCTGAACACCGATCCAGCTCGCCAGCCTCACTGTTGCAGCGTTCAGGGACTTTGCGAGCGCCGTTTCAAGGGTGACCTTGCCGTTATATTCGCCCTCGTAATTCTTGGGGGACCACACCTGCCCGGGCCGGGCCCCCTTTAACGTTATAGGTGAATCGTCGACAATGTCCGAGGGGGCCATTCCTCCCTCCATGGCGGTCGCATAAACAAAAGGTTTGAAGGAGGATCCGGGCTGTCTCTGCGCCTGGGTCGCCCTGTTGAACTGATTTTTCCAGAAATCAGTTCCCCCCACCATCGCCTTTATCTGGCCGCTGCGCAGGTCTATCGCTACCAGTGCGGCCTGCACGCCGGGTTTTTCCCTCTTGTCGATATTTTTTATGCCGTCCGCTACGGCATTTTCCGCGATTTGCTGCATTTTGAGGTTTACGGTGGAATATATCCGGTATCCCGCAGTATAAATCTTGGAGCCGTATTTAAGCTCAAGCTGCTGCCTCAGCATCTCGATAAAATAAGGGGCTTCATATCTTCTGAAATGAGGAGAGACCGGAATAGGGTCGTGTAACGCCTTTTTGTACTCGGCCTCCGTGATAAACCTGTGCTTGAGCATTTCATGAAGCACCAATGAGCGTCTTTCCCTGGCCCGCGCCGGGTTCCTGAAAGGCGAATAAAAGGAAGGAGCCTTCGGAAGGGACGCCAGAAGCGCCGCATCGCCGACGGAGAGGTCGGCAACCGGCTTGCCGAAATAGGTCTGTGCGGCAGCTTCTATCCCGAAAGCCCTTGCACCGAAATAAGTTTGGTTGAGATAGAGGCCCAGTATTTCGTCCTTGGTATATCTTTTTTCTATCTGCAGGGACAGTATCGCCTCTTTCACCTTCCTGGTGATGGATTTCTCCGGCTTGAGAAAGAGCATTTTTGCGAGCTGCTGGGTTATTGTACTCCCGCCTTCTACCATGCTGCGGGCCCTGATGTCGTGGAAAAGAGCCCGGATGGTTCCTATGAAATCGATTCCGGAATGGCTGTAGAAACGGGCGTCCTCTATCGCAACGAATGCCTTCTTTACCTGGTCCGGGATTTTGTAATAGGGTACGAAGGTCCTTCTCTCGTAATAGAATTCGGCGAGCACCTTCCCGTCGCTTGAGTAAACCTTCGAGGATTCCATTGGCACATATCCTTCGATAGCGTCAACTCTGGGGAGGTCGGAGAGCGTCCAGTATGCCAGTCCTCCGGAGATTCCACAGACTGCTGCAAGGATGAGGATGAGGATGACACTTCTTGCCGTTTTCGATTTTCTTTTGTGTCTGTCGAGGTCCTGCTCAAGTGTGGAAGACATGTCGAATTATTATACTACTGCAGACGGGCGGCTGACAAAAGAAGAACCACCTTGCGGCCCAAAAACATCCGGGCTTCATGCAGCTCCGGCCTGAAGCCCGGCAAATCCAGGAGCCTCCGGAGCTACTTTTTCAGCAGCTTACCCGCGCGGGCTACTATATTGCCGAGGGTGAAGCCGAATTTTTCGAACAGCACCTTTGCCGGGGCGGAGGCCCCGAAACGGTCAATGCCTATCACGTCGCCTTTGAGGCCGACGTACTTGTGCCATCCCAACGTCGCTCCTGCCTCGACCGCCAGTCTTGCCTCGACCGACGAAGGCAGTACTTTTTCCCTGTAAGATTCCGGCTGAACTTCGAAGAGCTCAAAACACGGCATATTCACTATCCTGACCTTGACGCCGTTCTTTTTCAGTATTTCAGCCGCCTCCAGAACCAGATGAATCTCCGAGCCCGAGGATATGAGAATTATGTCAGGGCTCCCTTTCGAATCCCAAAGAATATACCCGCCCTTAAGAAGCCCCTCGGCGGATGCGAATTTCTTTCTGTCGAGCACCGGCAGCTTCTGCCTTGTGAGAATCAGCGCATGTGGTCTGCTGCTATCGCTTATGGCGGCCTTCCAGGCAACAGCGGTTTCATTGGCATCGGCCGGCCTGATTACAGCCAGATTCGGCATCGCCCGCAGGCTGGCGAGGTGTTCGACAGGCTGGTGTGTCGGGCCGTCCTCTCCGAGCCCTATGGAATCGTGGGTGAATACATATATCGCGTGGGTTCCCATGAGGGAGGCAAGCCTTATGGAAGGGCGCATGTAGTCGGAGAATACAAGGAACGTCCCGCCGTAAGGTATAAGCATTTTGCTCAGGGCCATGCCGTTCAGAGCTGCGGCCATCGCATGTTCCCGCACGCCGAAGTGGATGTTCCTTCCGCCTTTGACAGCCCCGAAGTCGGTATATTTTTTCAGACGCGTGTTGTTGGAAGGCGCCAGGTCCGCCGATCCGCCGATCAGCTGGGGAAGGACATCCGCGACGGCGTTCAGAACTTTGCCCGAAGCGCTGCGAGTGGCGACCGATCCGTCGGCCGGTGAGAAGACCGGGAGATGACCTTCCCAAGCCTCCGGCAAGGTCCCTTCCGCGAAACCGTCCCATTTCTTCGCGAGAACCGGGTACTTCTTCCTGTATTTTCCGAAGAGCGTCCTCCATTTCTGCTCCTCCGCCTTTCCTTTCTGCACCGCTTTCTTCATATAGGCCGACACCGGCCCAGGGATGCAGAATTTCCTTGAAGGGACGCAGAGGTTTGCCTTGGTGAGGATTATTTCCTCGTCCCCGAGTGGTGAACCGTGGACATCGGGTGTGCCCTGCTTATTCGGACTTCCGAAACCTATCTGGGTGCGGACTATTATGAGTGAAGGCCTCTTTCTTTCAGCCTTTGCTGCCTTTAAGGCCTTTTCTATTCCCTTCAGATCATCGCTCCCTGCGTTGGCGACGTGCCAGTCATAGGCCTCGAACCTTTTTGCCACATCTTCAGTGAATGAGATCTCAGTGGATCCTTCGATCGTAATCTTGTTGTCGGAATAGAGGTAGATGATCTTGCCCAGTTTGAGGTGTCCCGCAAGTGAGGCCGCCTCTGAAGATATGCCTTCCATCATGTCGCCGTCACTCACTATGCCGTAGATATTGTAATCTACGACCGGAAATCCGGGACGGTTGAATGTCTCGGAGAGGTATTTCTCCGCCATCGCCATCCCTACGCCGGTGGCGAAACCCTG
>JBJKPE010000240.1:0-7218 GCA_046706685.1 Thermodesulfovibrionales bacterium
TATCGGACATCAAGATCGGCCTCCTCGACGTCACTCCGGACCAAACCGTAAGAGTTACGGTTTTGCGCAAGAGGTTTCTTTTCGGCGAAAAGGAAATGGAATTTGATCTCTCTCTCTAAACGATGGGAAAATTGGACCCTCTCGAAATCATAAGAAAATACTACGATCCCGGCTCGGCCGCCTACCGTATCCTTGTCGAACACAGCAGGATGGTGGCCCGCAGGGCGTTTGAAATTGCATCGAGAGTGTCTCATCTGCGGCCGGATACAGTCTTCATTGAGGAGGCCGCCATGCTCCACGATATCGGGATCTTTATGACTGACGCGCCGGCGATAGATTGCCACGGCGACAAGCCCTATATCTGCCACGGCTATCTCGGCAGGGAGCTGCTTGAAAAAGAGGGGCTGCCCCTCCATGCACTGGTATGCGAACGCCACGTGGGAGTCGGGATCAGCATCCGGGATATTGATAACCTTGGACTGCCGATACCAAGACGCGAAATGCTGCCTGTCTCCGTTGAAGAGAAGATCATCTGCTTTGCCGACAAGTTTTATTCCAAGGCCGGCGGAAAAGCAGGCCATGAGCGCTCGGTGGATGACGTGCGCAGAAATGTGGGAAAGTACGGCGCGCAATACGTCGCGCGGTTCGAAGCGATGCTGAAGATTTTCGGCACGTGACAAATATATTCAGTCAGGTCTGTATACAATCTTCTCCAGAAACAGTCCGCGGGCTGGAGCGGTCGGACCGGCCTTTGTCCTGTCGCGGGACTCCAGTACCTTCGAAAAATCTTCCGGCGACATCCTGCCCTTGCCGACTTCGACAAGGCTGCCCACGATGTTCCTGACCATATGCCTGAGAAAGGCGTTTGCCTCGAGCCGGAACCGGATGAACTCACCCCTGAGCGGGGCGGTCATGAAGCTCATCTGATCGAGCCGAGAGATATCGCAGGCATGGACGGTCCTCACCGGGTGTTTTGCCCCGCACCCGGCTCCCCTGAATGAGGAGAAATCGTGACTGCCGATAAGCGACCGTGATGCCAGGGTCATGGCACCGATATCTACGGGGGTTTTGAGATACCACACATATTTATTAAGGAAGGCCGAAGGGTTCCTGTCCGGAGAGACGGTGTAAAAATAGCTTTTCCTGTCCGCATCGTATCTGGGATGGAACCGCTCGTCCTTCTCTTCAGCTTCAAGTATCCTGATGTCCGCCGGAAGCTTTGCGTTCAGTGCCCGCATGATCACTTCGCTTGAAAGCCGGGACACCGTCCCAAATACTGCTACCTGCGACAGCGCATGAACGCCGGCATCAGTCCTGCTTGCACCCGTGAGCCTGATTTTTTCCCCTGTGATCCCAAGGACAGCCTCCGTCAGTATGTCCTGTATTGTACCCCCGGTTTTCTGGGACTGCCACCCGTGGTAGTCCGTTCCGTCATACTCGATTAACAACATTATATGGCGCATAGACTGATTTTCAGGGGAACGGAGGGGTTTAGTCAAGTCTTGACCCTAACGCTGCAAGAACATCATTGTTTGACAAAGTCATGTAATCCGCCATTCCCGCAAGCGAAGTGTATCGGGAAGCCTTTTTGCGGTGTTTATTGCCGACCGGGCATTGTACTATCCGCCGCCGCCGAACATCCGGTGATCAAGGTCCGGGAAGAGGTTGTTCGCCCGTTCGAGTGCAAGGAGTTTTTTTCTCTGTATTTTCCCCGAAGCTATTTCGGTGTGCAGGCTGAAAAAGTTATTCATATGCCCGGTGAATTTCTTTCTGGCAAATTCCGCGGCATTGCCGGTCTTCATCATGAACGCCCAGTCGCTCGACTGGGCCAGCAGCAGTTCCCTCGCGGCCTGATCAGCCGCTCTTTTCAGCATGCCATGCGAACAATTTCTCCCGGCGATTTCTCTCATAAGCCGCGCACCTCTTGTAAGGTGGCGGTAAATCCAGCTGTTAGAGTCATTCACCCACGTGGAGCTGTACCCCCCCTCTCCCCAGCTCGATGCGGCAGGCATTGCCGTGTCAAGTTTTGCTCCGGACGAGAGATATTCCGGAGGATTGATGAACCTGAAAGCCTTCTGTTTCAGCGAGCCTTTTCTCAACAGAAAATTGAGCCAGTCGGGCCCCTCGAACCACCAGTGGCCGAAGAGTTCGGCGTCATAAGCTGCGGTAATAACAGGACTTGTTTTCGATTTTTCTCTCAGAAAAAGTATCTGGTCTCTTTTTGCCGCGATGAAGTGATCGGCGTGCAGTTCGGCTTTCTTCCGCGCCCTCCGGCATACGTACGGCTTCTTCTCGACATTACTGCCGGTGATCCGGTAGTATTTCAGGCCTGTGAATGTACTGACGCCGTCCGGCAGATACGGTCCGATGTAATCGGAGGGCAGTTCAAACCCGATGTCCCTGTAAAAATCCCTGTAATCCGGGTCGCCTGGATACCCCCCTACTGAACTCCATACCTGTCCCGAGGATTCAGCGTCCCTCGAAAAGGCCGCCACCCCGGACGGTGTCCTGACGGGCGGACAGAATGAGTGCCTGCCGCGCAGGCTGTTCCTCAGGAGTCCATGACTTTCAAGGAAAAAAAAATCGATGCCGGCCTTTTTCAGAAAAACGTCGATATCGGGGACAAATCCGCATTCAGGAAGCCACATGCCGCCTGGCTTTTTCCCGAAGACCGCCCTGAAATATTCTGCGCCCAGGGCTATTTGCACCCAGGCGGCCTCGGGTACCGTCATCAGGGCAGGCAGATAGGGATGGGTAGCCGGGCACGTAATGACTTCGATCTTGCCGGAACCTGAGAACTGTCCCAAAGCGGAGGGAAGGTCTTTCCTGAAGGTCTCTTCGAAGAGACGCCGTATCTTCAGGAACCTTTTATAATACATCCGTGCGACCGGACCGATGCCTCGGTCCCTGCGGGTTCTCACGACCTCTTTCTCCGCCAGTTCAATACGGCTGTCAATATACCGTTTATATCTGGCCATCAACAGACCGTCATTGAACATGCCGACAAGCGTGGGGGAGACCGACATCGTGATTCTGAAATCTACGCCGTCACTCAGGAGGTTCCCGAACATATCGAGAAGTGGGATATAGGTCTCTGTCATCGCCTCGTAGAGCCAGTTTTCCTCAAGATGCCCTTCGTGCTCTGGATATCTGATGAAAGGGAGGTGGGCGTGGAGCACGACAGAAAGATAACCACTGTGTTTCGATGGAGATATTATTTCCACAATGCAATAATACAGGATAAGGAGAAGCATGACAAGAAAGGGTGTTGTAGTAAAAGGCGCCTGCCTGCCGGCAGGGAATCCTTTATGTTATTTTTACTCCGTAAGCGGACTTTTCACCTTAGGGGGTGATTTATGTTTGTCTTTCTGAACGGTAAAGTGGTTAAGGAGGGCGACGCATGTATCTCCGTCTATGACCACGGATTTCTTTACGGCGACGGCATCTATGAAACAATGCGCTCATACGAAGGAGTTGTATTCATGCTCGACAGGCATATTGCCAGGCTGTGCCGTTCTGCGTCTCTTATAAAGCTCGACTTGCCGGGGCGGGAGTTCCTGCGCGATGCGGTGTATGAAACCATGCAATCCAACGGGCTTTCCAGCGCCTATATCAGGATAACCGTTTCGCGGGGCAGGGGACCGATCGGCCTTGACCCCGGGCTTTGCAGGGAACCGACAGTCGTGGTTATTGCGGAAAAATTCAGGGAATATCCGGCGGCGTACTATCAGAAGGGGACGGAACTGATACTGGCGAAGACCAGGAGAAACCTTGTGGAAGCTCTTAACCCGGAGATCAAATCGCTGAATTTCCTGAATAATATTCTGGCAAAGACCGAGGCCGTGGAGAGGGGTGCCTATGAGGCGGTCATGCTGAACAAGGACGGCTACGTCGCCGAAGGCACGGTAAGCAATGTTTTCTTCGTCCGCCATGGCCGGCTCTGCACACCATCCCCTGAGGTCGGCATTCTGGAGGGGATTACCCGGGAGGTGGTCATCAGTGCGGCGAAAGCTGACGGGATCGAAGTGATAGAGGGGGTATTCCGTCCCGATGACATTTTCCTTGCGGAAGAAGTCTTTATTACCAACACCACCGGGGAAATCGTGCCCGTTTCACGGCTTGAACATGCGGCTTACCGGGTCGGCGCAATGACGCGGCATCTGCACGTACTCTACATGGCCGAAGTCGCGCGACATATCGAAGAAGCAAAGAGGTCCGGCAGGTAAGCTCGTCGTACCGTGTGGATTCTTCGGAGCGTCATTCAGGTATCTGCAGAAAGAGATAGACCGACAGCAGGCTGAAAAAGAAGGGTATGATCCATGCCGACAGCAATGGGTGGACGATTCCGGCATATCCGAGGGAGAGAGAGAAGGTGTAACTGAACCAGTAGAGGAGGCTGATCAGCAGACCAAGCCCGGCGCTGAAAAGACCGCTTCCGAGCCCCATCCGCAGGGACAAAGAAATGCCCAGAAGCATCATGAACATGTTTATCAGGGGAAATGAGATCTTTGAATTTATATCGACAGACATCTTTATATTATTGAAACCGGCGGTCCGCAATCTGTGAATGTACCTGTACAGTTCAAAAAAACCCATTTCATCTGTCGTCTTTATCTCCTCCGTGAACAGGTCGGGAGATTCGAGATCCGGATATTTCAGTGCTGAGAGTTTTTCGATTTTGCCGGTGCCGATATCGAATTTTAGTACGTTCCTGAGAATCCATGTGTTTCCGTCCCAGACCGCCTCACCGGCCCGGATCTCCTCCTTGAGAGAATTGTTGCCGACAACAAAAATGGTGACACCTTTGGCCGTCTTCTTATCGGGGATGTAAAAATCTATCTTAACGGGGGACCCGTCCCTGCTTTTGAGCCATAGTGCCCCTTCTGTGAAACTCAGCCGCCTGGACTTGCCTTCAATACGGTTCTTGAGTTCAATGGCCTTTCCCGAGAAGTCAGGCACCACAACCTCGCCTGTAAGAAAGGCCAGGACGCTCAACAGAGCCGCTACGATCAGGAAAGGATAAAATAACGACCTCAGCCTTCCACCCGCCGCCTTTATTGCCGTGATTTCTCCCCTCTTGTGCGCCTGGCTGAACGTAAAAAGACTGCCGATCAGCACCGACATCGGCAGAAGATAGAGGAAATACCTGGGCACGTTCAACGCAGCGTAAGAAAGGAGGTCGGTTACGGAAGGCTTGCCCCGCATGAAGTTGTCAATGTTCCCCGTAAGATCAAGAAGGCTGAATATTATGGACAGACCTATCGCGAGTATGCCTAGCAGTATGAGGAAATCCTTTAAGTAGAGACGCTGGACCGTTTTCACCGCGAGTTCTCTCTCCTGAACATGATGACGGCAAATACCCCGAGCAGGACCGTAGGGACCCATGAACCCACGAAATAGGGGATTCGCGAAGCCAGCACCAGATTTTCGCAATAGGCCAGGAGCACGTAATATACAGTGAAAACGAGAAGCCCTATGGCCAGTCCGCCTAGCCTGCCGGACTTCCCCGACAGCAGCGAAAGGGGCGGCCCCAGAAGGATAAGGAGCAGGCATACCGCCGGCAGCGACAGGCGGCGGCTGAACTCAAGGTACAGGGATTTCTTTTCCCTGTCGTCGCTGGTCGTTCGTATTTTTTTTAGCAACTGAAAGGGGGTGAACTCCATATTTTTCGGTGAGCTTGAATCATAATCGAGATTCAGAGTAAATTTATATCTGTTGAAAAATAGTTCTGTTGTGGCGGCATTTTTCGTGATATTCATATAACCGTCTTTAAGGTCTATACCGATGGACATCCCGTTCTGCATGAAAAGTCTTCCTTCCCGCGCCATCAGGACTCTCGGCTCATCGTTGCGACGGCTGTCATAGATAAAAATGTCCTCAAGCGTGTCGGGCGGCTTCTTGCCCTTCACAAGGATGACGATGTCCTTAAAAGACGAGTTGAATGTGCCTTCTTCTATGGCGTGGGTTGATCCGACGGCGATTATCGCCTTTACCTCTTCCCGCAGACGGGCGCTGCCTTTTGGGGCGAGGTAAAAACTTACCGCGATACTGAGCAAAAAACAGAGGATTCCGAGGATGGCGACAGGTATAGAGATCTTTATGAAATCCATGCCGCTGGCCCTGAGGATTATCGTTTCACTGTCATGGTTCATCCTCCCGTACACGAGAAGTGTCGAAAGAAGGAGAGACATCGGAATTGTGAGAAGCATCAGTTGCGGCTGGAGTAACAGGATGATCTTAAGAATGTCGGAAAGTGACGCTCCGACGCCGGAAAGCAGTCTGCTCAGGCGGAGCATTTTCTCCATCATCAGTACGGAATTTAGAAAGGCGAGGGTCAGGAAAAAGGTGAGAAAGAGTTCCTTTAGGATCGACCTATAAATGACCTTGAACATAAATTTTGATGAATTTCGGCAAGAAGTTGAAAAAATACCCCTAAATGTAAGGTTTAAGAGCGATATCCGGTTTTACCTCCAATCTTATTACAAAAGCAGGCAGTTATGAACGTCAGGCCGGCGACTTGATCGGACGCGACGGCTTTGCCGACGAGACAAGGTTCCGGAGTCTCTTTCAACGTTAACCCGAAAGACGCATTATTCTACCACAAATTAATCATATATATACGCTATCCGCCGACGGGAATGACGGCGAATCCGGCAATTGTCTCATATTTGCAAAGAGACTGTTGAAAAATAGATACAGGGAGGAACCCGTCAATGAGACGCCCCAAGAGTCCCTGATTACTAAGTTGGTGTAAATAAAGGAATATATCAAGAAGCAACAAACCTTTCAATTTATTCGACGAATTGGCCTTCATTTTGCATACATTCTATCCGAATTTAAATGCTCCCCAACGGGAGCCGAGAAAATTCTTGACAAAGTACGAACAGGGATGATATAAATTTGCAACAATTCAGGCTTGGGTATAATTTTTATCTGCTAATCAGTTATGCGGCCTCCCTCGGAGGCGGAACCTTTCAAGGGGAGGTGATGAAAGAGAGTTTATCTTTTATTGGTTACAGTAAAAAGAGGCAACTAAGGTAAAATCCGCCTTGGGCGGAGAAAATATCTTTAAGTCAGCAGCCAGCTTTGGGAATACCGGCATACGGCTCTGACTTTTAACTTCTGAGAAGGAGGGTCAGCAAATTGAAAAAATATTTAGCGATCATTTTAGGCGCACTTTTTGTATTGAGTTTTGCAGCCAGCGCCTTTGCAATCCAC
>JBJKPE010000241.1:0-22013 GCA_046706685.1 Thermodesulfovibrionales bacterium
TTTTTCGAACTGGACCTGCGCCGTCGGCAAGGCAAAAAGCGAACTGGGATTCAGTTCAAAAACAACATTGAGGGAAGGGGTAAAATGGACGGCAGACTGGTACAAAATTCACCGATGGCTATAGAGAGAAATTCAGACTTGTTTGATAAGTGTTACCGATTTACCAAGGCTAAGGAGCTGATGGCAGTCGAACTGTACCCGTATTTCAGGGTCATAGAGAGCGCCCAGGACCCTGAAGTCGTAATGGACGGCAAAAAGATGATAATGGTGGGTTCGAACAACTATCTGGGCCTCACCAATCATCCTGCGGTAAAAGAGGCGGCGCTGGCCGCGGTGAGAAAATACGGTTCGGGATGCGCAGGTTCCCGGTTTCTTAACGGCACACTGGACATACATGTGGCGCTTGAAGAGAAACTCGCCAGGTTTATCAGAAAGGAAGCGGCGCTTGTCTTCTCAACAGGGTTCCAGGTGAACCTCGGTGTGATTTCCGCCCTGGCGGGGAAGGACGATGTCATCATAATCGATAAGATGGACCATGCGAGTATTATCGACGGCTGCCGGCTGTCCTATGCCGAAGTGCGGAAGTTCCGTCACAACGACATGGCCGACCTCGAGAGAATATTAGTCGAATGCAGGGAACGCAAGAAGATGATAGTAGTTGACGGTGTCTTCAGCATGGAGGGAGACATTATCAACCTTCCCGATGTGGTTTCCCTTGCCAGGAAGTACAACGCCAGACTGATGGTCGACGATGCTCACGGCATAGGGGTCCTCGGAAAGACCGGAAGGGGTACGGCTGAACATTTCGGGCTCGAAAGCGAAGTGGACCTCATAATGGGGACTTACAGCAAGTCCCTTGCCTCGATCGGCGGCTTTATATCGGGTGAGGAGAAGGTGATACATTATATAAAGCATTTTGCGAGGGCGTTGATCTTCAGCGCAAGCCCGCCTCCCGCCTCGATCGCAGCAGTGGATGCGGCCCTGGACATCATCGAAAACGAACCTGAACGCATAGAAAGATTATGGACCAACACATGGAAGATGCACGAGGGGTTCAAGTCCATGGGTTATGAGATCGGTCCCAGCCAGACGCCGATCATTTCCATATTGGTCGGCGAAGACACTAAGGCCTTTACAATGGTGAAGATGCTTCAGGAAGAAGGGGTGTTCGCAAACGTGGCGGTCAGTCCCGCAGTCGCAAACGGCAAGTCCATCATCAGAACGAGTTACATGGCCACTCATACGGATGAGCATCTGGATAAGGTCTTGCATGCCTTTGAAAAAGTGGGAAAGGCGCTGGGCATCATATAGATGATTGAGGTCATTGAGGCCGGCAAATCCCTCGATGACTTTATCCGTTTCCCTTTTATTCTCTACCGGAAAGATCCCCTGTTCGTTCCTCAGTTGAACAGGGAGATGAAGGTGCATTTTTCGGCCGAAAACCCCTTCTTCCGGCACGCCCGCGCAAAATACTTCATCGCCCTGAAAGACGGCAGGCCCGCCGGAAGAATCATCTCTTTTGTCGACGAGAGGCATAACGAGTTCCATCATGAACGAATCGGCTTCTTCGGTTTTTTCGAGTGCATTAATGACGGTGAAGTCTCCCGGGCTCTTTTTGAGAACGCCGAACGGTATCTGAAGGCGGAGGGGATGTCAGCCATGAGAGGCCCGATGAACTTTTCTACCAACGAGGAATGCGGGTTTTTGTTCGAAGGGTTCGGTGAGCGCCCGATAATCATGATGCCCTATAATCCCCGCTACTACAATGACCTTTCGGAGCAGTACGGGCTGAAGAAGGTCAAGGACCTGTTTGCATATATCTACAAGGTCGTGGAGCGGCTACCCGAAAAGGTCCACCGCGTGGCTGCTCTCACAGAGAAAAGGGGCATTACGGTGAGACCGATAAACATGAAGAACTTCGGCGCCGAAATGGGCATTTTCAGAGAAGTATATCATTCGGCATGGGAAAAGAACTGGGGGTTCGTTCCCATGACGGACGAGGAGCTCGAATATGCATCCAACAGGCTCAAACAGATCATTGTCCCCGAAATGACGCTCATAGCTGAAAAGGACGGGCAGCCGGCAGGGTTCATGGGGCTTATACCAGATTTCAATTTTGTCCTCAAACATATGAATGGCAGACTGAACCCCCTTAGTATCGCCAAGGCACTTTATTATTCCAGGAGGATAAAGGATCTTAGGGTGATGCTCCTCGGGATAAAAAAAGAGTTTCGGAACAGAGGAGTGGAAGCCTTGATGTTCAGGGAAGGATATAAGCCCATTTTGAAGGGGAATTACGAAAGGGTTGAGTTTTCATGGATACTTGAAGATAATATACCAGTTCAGAGGACGATTGAGATGATAGGCGGCGAATTGTACAAGAAATACAGGATATATGAGAAGCCGGTTTCCTGAGTGATTCCTGAGACTGGCATGGCCGCCGGAGGTGCCGGTATGTTCAAGCCGGGGCGGCTAATGGGAGAGGCCTGGTGATGCTTTGGAAGATCTGAAAGAGAACGACAGTGCTTTATATGATGTTACAACAGGTATTCCGGGCAGGACGATCTTTCATGACCGGCTGAAACAGGCTCTCTTGTTTGCGAAGCGCAAGGGGAACGCGGTCTCCGTAATGTTTGTGAGCGTGGATTATCTCAAGCTTATCAATGATACCCTGGGAAAGGATGTCGGCGACCAGCTGCTCTGCATAGTCGCCGGCCGGCTGAAAGGCTGTCTGCGAAACAGCGATACGGTGGCCCGCCCGGGCCGGGACGAGTTTATGATACTACTCCCGGAGATAGCGAATGCAGATGATGCCGCCCGAGTCGCGGCTAAGATCTTCACTTCTCTGAATTCTACCTTTGTCCTCGGAGGCCACGAGCTTTTCGTCGACGCAAATATAGGCATCAGTGTATATCCCGACGACGGCGACGACGACATCTCCCTGATAAGGAACTCCTATGCCGCCATGCAGCATGCCGTAGAAGCGGGGAAAAACACGTATAAGTTCTATTCTCCTGCGATAAACACAAAGGCCTTCAACAGGATGGTGATGGAGAACTGCCTGCGCCTTGCCCTCGGACGGGAGGAGTTTTTTCTCAACTATCAGCCGCAGATGGACCTCCGCTCCGGTCATGTAAGCGGGCTGGAGGCCCTGGTTCGCTGGGACCGTCCGGGCTTCGGCGTGGTTTATCCCAACTCATTCATCCCCCTGCTGGAGGAATCCGGTCTGATCCTCTCCCTTGGTGAATGGGTTCTGTACAATGCCTGCAGACAGAACAAATTGTGGCAAGAAGCAGGACTGAAGCCCGTTCGAGTGGCGGTGAACATATCCGCCAGGCATTTTCAGCATGGCGATATAGTGGATCTGGTGGCCCGGGTTCTCAGCGAAACCGGTCTCGGACCGCAGTTTCTGGACCTGGAGCTCACGGAGAGCATTTTTATGCAGAATACCGAGGCTGCCGTCGAGGCTCTTCGCGCACTTCGGGATATGGGGGTGCAAATTTCGATCGACGATTTCGGGACCGGTTACTCGTCCCTCTCATATCTGAAGTATTTCCCTATAAACAAGCTTAAGATGGTCGAGCCCTTCGTTTCAGTCATCGCCGTTCACCCTAACGATGAGGTGATCGCCAGGGCGATCGTTGCCATGGCACATAGCCTGAACATGAAAGTGATCGCGGAAGGGGTCGAAAACGAGGAGCATCTGGCATTTTTGCGTTCACTCGAGTGCGACGAACTCCAGGGAAACATATTCAGTCATCCTGTCCCTGTGGGCGAGGCGGTCAGATTTCTGTCAGGGCAGAGAATGATCTGACAGTTTTTCCTGGTCGTACAGGGGAAAAGACCTGACATCCGCTGTCAGGGAAATTCTTTCAGAACGACAACGGCGTTTACCCCTCCGAAGCCGAAAGAATTGGTGACTGCAAGCCGCATTTTTTTCCGTGTAGCTTGTTTAATCAGGTCGATATTGCAGAAACCGTCCTGATCGGCAAGATTCAGCGTGGGAGGTATTATGCCTTCCCTGAGACTCATTGCGGTAAAAGCCGTTTCTAGTGATCCCGAGGCCGCCAGCATGTGACCTGTCATTGACTTCAGTGCGCTGACCGGGATGCGGGATGTGCGGTCGCCAAAGACACTGCCGAGGGCCTGCGCCTCCGCCCAGTCTCCGAGCGGGGTGGACGTCCCGTGGGCATTGACATAGTCGATTTCCTCCATTTGGACCATTGCGGACGCCGCCGCCTGTCTTATGGCCCGGGCCTCGCCCCTCATGTCAGGTCTGGTCTGGTGGAAGGCGTCCGTTGTATTGGCATAGCCGACTATTTCACCGTATATGCAGGCCCCCCTTCTCAAAGCCGTATCAAGTCTCTCCAGCACCAGGATGCAGGAACCCTCCGCTATGACGAAGCCGTCCCGCGACTTTGTGAAAGGCCTGCTGGCGGAAAAGTCGGCTATCCTGGACAACGCGCCGGCCATACCGTACCCTTCAACACATAACCTGCAGATAGGGGCCTCTGAGCCGCCTGCGAGCACGGGACCTTCGTATCCGCCCCTGATCAATCTGTACGCCTCTCCCACGGCATTCAGGCCCGAGGCGCACGCGTTGGAAATGCCGAGACAATGTCCCTTGAGGCCAAGTATCTGTGCACTGTAGGATGCGGCCATGCTGATGGTAGTTGAGGGCATCAGATAGGGTGATGGTCTGAGCGCGTGCGGAGAGCCGATGCCTGAATTTTTTAGAAGAGCGTGTTCTATTGTGCTTATGCCGCCCCGGCTTGAACCTACAATAATCCCGCCCGACGACAAATAGCCGGCGCACTGTCCTTCCTGCTTATGGTCATGTCCCGCCGCCCCGGAGGCTGCCTGTCCAGGCCCTGCGATGAGTCCGGCGTCCTCGGACGCCATGACGGCGGAGGCTACGGCATAGCGGACAAAGGGGTCCGTGCGCCTGACTTCCTTTTGACCGAGAAAAGGGGCTGGATCAAACCCTTTTAACTCCCCCGCGACTTTCCACGGGATCCGGGATGAGTCGAACCTTGTGATCGGTCCTATCCCTGTCATGCCGGCCTTTGCCGCCTCCCACGACTCCCGGAAGGTATTTCCCAAAGGTGTGACCGCCCCTATACCGGTTATTACCACTCTTGTCATTGTCAGCCTATATTACCACGAACGTCTGCGAGTCCGGGCATGATCCTGGGGGCTCATATTCTTTGAAAATAATAGATATATGTGGTATGGTAAATGAAAACGAGGCGATTTTGGCAGGGGAGATCTTAAAGAATAAGCGCGAAGATCTGGGGCTTGAAATCCACGAAATAGCGGAGTCGTTGAAGATCAGCGAGGAGTATATCTCCGCAATAGAGAATGATGCCTTTGAAAAACTGCCGGTGCCTGTATATACGATGGGTTATATACGGAGCTATGCGGCTCTTGTGGGCATCGATGCCGGTTCCATAGTTCAATATTACAGTGCGCACATGTCCCAGCCTCAGCCGACTACTATCATCCCTGTAGCTTCTTCGCGGAAGAAGAGGTCCGGGATCGGATATCTCATTGCAGTGATGGGGGTTTTGCTTGTCGCCTTTTTGTTGTTTCCCCATGTGCCGAAAGAGAAGAGTTTTGAGCCGTCGCCTGTTGCCACTGTTGCGGCAAAAGTCCATGACCGTGCACCGGCCGGCCCTGGACAGACTGCCGCGGTGCAGCATGCCAGGGCAGGTGAGGGCGCGGTTACTGCCGCGGATGCCGGCTTACCCAAGAAAGCGGCGGTTGGCGCCGCTGATCAGCATAGTCTTTCCGTCACCGCCGATGACACCACGTGGATATCCGTGACCTTTGACGGCGGAAGGAGAGAAGAGATGATTCTCAGGCCGGGTCAATCGAAGAACTGGCCTTTTTCGGGAAAGGTATTGATCAGGGTGGGCAATGCCGGGGGAATCAATATGCGTTTTGACGGGACGGACCTTGGGAAGCCTGGCGAGGCCGGCCAGATAAAGAATATCACACTCCCGGCTGCAGCAGCTGGTAAATAATCATCTGCCCTTAAATCCGGGGCACCCCTCATAGCCGGAACATCCGGCGCGTGCTCTCATCACGCACCTGGCGTTTGTGCAGATCGGCGTCTTATCGCCATAAACTTTTGCATGACCGACGACCCGCGCAGCAGAATCGTCTTTTCTTTTGTCCTGTGGGGCAGCCTTCTTGTTTCTCATCCGTAACGGTGACCGAAGTTCACTCCTTGTGCCTGTCTTACTTATAGTAATATAATTAGAGCCTGTTGATAAACTCGATTATTCCGGGAGGAAAGGCCGGAATCTCCGGCCCGGGTCCGAGCATAACATGTTTAGCCTACAGGTGTCTTTGTATTAACGTTTACGGTGAACTGGAAGAGACCGGACGGGTAAACACTATAAGGGAAAAAAGGGATTTATCGGATGGGTTTGATAGAGAGCGCCTGCGCTACGATTAAAAGATATTCAATGCTCTGCGGTGGGGAGACCGTTCTGGTGGGCCTGTCCGGAGGTCCTGACTCCGTTTGTCTTCTGCATGTCCTGGACCGGCTGAGGGAAGAGTTAAGAATAACGCTGCGGGCCGTGTACGTCAACCATAATCTGCGGCCCGATGAGGTGCCTCAGGAGATCGCATTCTGCGGCGGGCTGTGCGGGAGCCTGAATGCGGGCTTCACCGTAAAGTCGGTGGACGTAAGAGCTTTTGCACTGGAACGCGGCCTGAACAAACAGGAGGCGGCCCGTGAACTCAGATACTCCGCCTTTCGCGAGGCGGCATTTGAAGTGGGCGCCGACAGGATAGCGCTGGGGCACAGCGCCGACGACCAGGTGGAGACCTTTATCATGAGACTGCTCAGGGGGTCGGGACCGAAAGGACTTTCCGGGATTCCGGCCAAAAGAGGAAAGATCATCAGGCCGTTGATAGAGATTAAAAGGGAGCAGATCGAAGGCTTCCTCTCCCTTGAGAACCTTCCTTTTGTCGTCGACTCGTCCAACCTGAAAGCAGACTATCTGAGAAACAGGGTACGGCAGAGAGTCGTCCCGGTTATGAAAGGGTTCAACCCGAATTTTACCGAAACGCTCCTGAAGAGTATAGCTGTCCTCCAGGAGGAGGAGCGGTATTTCGATGTGATTGTCACCAAGACGCTGATGAAACTGATCAGCAGGAAGACCGAGGAAAGGATCGAACTTTTCCTCATCCCGATGGAGAATTTGGACGTAGTTGTCCTGAGAAGGGTCCTCAGAAGAGCGATAGATGAGACGAGCGGGCTGAAGGGAATAAGTTTTGTTCATATCGAGGATATCATCAGACTGATCAGGAACGGAAGCTCCGGAGACAGGCTCAACCTGCCGGGAAACGTGAGGGTGATCAGGGAATACTCTCTTCTGGTCATGACCTCCGACCCGCCTGTAAGAATCGCCGCGTACTTACTCGATCCTCCCGGCGACGTCGTAGTCGCAGGCGCCGGGACCGTTATCAGGGCGTCTTTCGAAGAGGAGAAGGATGAGCCGGGAGACGGAAAGTCCTCGGTGCTTCTCGACGCGGGAAAAATGACTTTCCCCCTCACGATACGCCCTCGAAGAAGAGGCGATTTTTTTTATCCGTTCGGATTCGGCAGGAAGAAGAAACTCCAGGATTTCTTCGTCGATGAGAAGGTGCCAAGGGATGAAAGGGACAGCATACCGGTTGTCGTCAGCGGGGACGAAATTGTATGGATCGCCGGGTACAGGACAGACGAGAGGTTCAGGGTGACGGAGGGGACAGAAAAGTTCCTGAGGCTTATAATAAGAAAAGGGAAAAATCAGTAATGAGGAGGCTTTCTTGAACGATAACGTGCGAGTTCGTTTTGCACCCAGCCCCACGGGGTTTCTCCATATCGGCGGCGCGAGGACTGCGCTTTTCAACTGGTTATACGCCCGGCAGGGCGGTGGGACGTTCATTCTTCGTATAGAGGATACGGACAGGACCCGTTCCACTGAGGAATACATAGGAGCGATAGTGGAGGGCATGGAGTGGCTCGGCCTTGACTGGGACGAGGGTCCCTTCAGACAGACAGACAGGTTCGACGTCTACAGAAGTTACGCTGAGAAACTGGTTCAGGAGGGCAAGGCATATTATTGTTACTGCTCGCCCGAAGAGCTGGAGGAGAGGAGAAAGGAAGCTATTGCAGCGGGGAAACCCCAGAAGTATGACGGCAGGTGCAGGAAACGGAAGGAGCCTGTTCCGGGGGTGTCGCCCGTGGTCAGGTTCCTGATGCCGCAGGAGGGGCACACCGTCATCGACGACCTTATAAAAGGCAAGGTTGTTTTCGAAAACGCACAGCTTGACGACCTCATTATAGTGCGTTCGGACGGAACGCCGACGTACAACCTGACAGTTGTGGTGGACGACGTCGATATGGGCATCACTCAGGTCATCAGGGGTGACGACCACCTGAACAATACACCGAAACAGGTACAGATTTATCGGGCTTTCGGATACAGAGTGCCCCAGTTCGCCCATCTCCCGATGATACTCGGCTCTGACAAGACGAGGCTTTCGAAGAGGCACGGCGCAACTTCCGTCATGGCTTACCATGATATGGGCTACCTTCCGGAGGCGCTTCTGAACTACCTCGTGAGACTTGGCTGGTCATACGGTGATCAGGAGATATTTTCTCAGGAGGAATTGATCAGGTATTTCTCCTTCGAAAATGTCGGGAAGGCCGCCGCGGTCTTTAATCCGGAGAAACTCTTGTGGCTCAACGGTCAGTATATCATGCGAATGTCCCCGGAAAAACTTGCAGACCTCGTCATGCCGTTTCTGGTGCAGGAAAAAGTATTGGGCGCCGGGGAGTCCGTCGACAAGACGTGGCTTTCGGGGGCGATCAAGACCTTGCAGGAACGCTCCCGGACATTGGTCGAACTTGCTCAATCTCTTCGGTATTATATTGCCGAAGAAGTGGAATATGACCAAAAGGCCAGGTCCAAATTCCTCGACCGCAAGAGCCTTCCCTTATTGAGCGAACTGAGGGATGAACTTGATCGGGCGACGGATTTTTCGGCAGCTGAACTGGAAAAGGTATTCACCCGTATCATGGAAAGGCACGGGATCAAACTGGGGGCGCTGGCGCAGCCGGTCCGCGTCGCGATGACCGGTGGGACTGTGAGTCCCGGTATATTCGAGGTGATAGAGATTATAGGCAGGGAAAAGACGCTGAAAAGGCTCGACAAGGCGATACGGGCAATAGATGCTGATGCTGCATAGAGGAGAGGACGGGCATTCGTAAAAAGCCCATATATGGCGGCAGAATTGCCCGCGGCGGCGCGATGATGCGATAGTTTACGTGTTAGAATAGGAGTGCCGGAAGCGGCGGCGCGTAAGAAGGGCGAATAACTTTAGAAAGGGGCTCCAGAAATGAGCACAGGCTCTGTAAGGCCGAAGGATTTTATCCGGGTCATGATCGATGAAGACCAGGCATCCGAAAAATACGGGAAACGTGTCCATACGCGCTTCCCGCCGGAACCGAATGGATATCTGCATGTCGGACATGCCAAGTCCATCTGCCTTAACTTCGGCGTTGCCGCCGAATACGGGGGCCTCTGCAACCTCCGTTTCGACGACACCAATCCCAGCAAGGAAGAGGTCGAATACGTGGAGTCGATAAAATCTGATGTCCGGTGGCTCGGCTTCGACTGGGATGACCGGCTTTATTATGCTTCCGACTACTTCGAACGGCTTTATGATTACGCCGTTCAGTTGATCAGGGCCGGAAAGGCCTACGTATGTGATCTGAGTGCCGATCAGATCAGGGAGTACAGAGGGACTCTGACCGAACCGGGTCGTGAAAGCCCCTTTCGCGGCCGGACTGTAGGGGAGAATATGGACCTCTTTGAGCGCATGCGCGGTGGAGAGTTCGACGACGGCGCCAGGACGCTCCGGGCAAAGATAGATATGGCTTCTGGGAACCTGAACATGAGGGACCCTGTCATGTACCGCATCCTGAGGTCTCCCCACCACAGAACAGGAGATGCGTGGTGTATCTACCCGATGTATGACTATGCCCACTGCGTTTCGGATTCCCTTGAAGGGATCACCCATTCCCTCTGTACGCTTGAATTCGAGGACCACCGGCCTTTGTATGACTGGTTCCTCAACGAACTGAAAACCGAATGTCACCCGTGCCAGATAGAGTTCGCGCGTCTCAATCTCGGGCACACGGTGTTGAGCAAACGGAAGCTTATCCAACTGGTCCGGGAAGGACATGTTTCAGGATGGGATGATCCGAGGATGCCGACTCTGTCGGGATTGAGGCGGCGCGGATATACGCCCGAGTCGATCAGAAATTTCTGCGACCGTATCGGGGTGGCCAAAAGAGACAGTACCGTCGATATGGCTCTCCTTGAGTATTGCGTCCGGGAAGACCTAAATAAGAGGGCGCCGCGCGTTATGGCTGTGCTGCGTCCCCTGAAAGTGGTCATAGCCAATTATCCGGAAGACCGGGACGAAGAACTTGATGCCGTCAATAACCCCGAAGATCCGGGCATGGGTTCGCGGAAGGTGCCTTTTTCGCGGGTTCTTTACATCGAGAGAGAGGATTATCGTGAGGACCCGCCGAAGCAGTTTCACCGGCTGGCGCCAGGGCGCGAGGTGCGGCTCAGATATGCATATTATATTACCTGCGTCGAAGCGGTTAAGGATGAGAAGACCGGTGAAGTGGTTGAACTCCGCTGCACCTATGATCCGGAGACGAGGGGCGGCGATGCGCCGGACGGACGAAAGGTGAAGGCGACTCTGCACTGGGTATCGGCGCGGCATGCCCTCGAAGCGGAAGTGCGTCTCTACGATCATCTTCTGACAACTGATCCGGCCGAGGAGACGGAGGATGGCGATTTCAGATCATACCTGAATCCTAATTCACTCGAAGTATTGACATCCTGCCGCGTTGAACCCGGCCTTGCAGGTGCAGCGCCGGGAAGCCGGTACCAGTTCGAAAGTCAGGGTTATTTTACCGTCGACCCCGATTCTTCAGCCGGTAAGCTGGTATTCAATCGGACCGTTTCCCTGAGGGATACGTGGGCCAGGATCGAGAAGACCCAAAAGTGAAGCCGCAGAGTTCTTTTTTCGCATGCTGCAAGCTCCCGGCATGGTGTGGCGGTGCGCAAGACCTCGACCACTGCGCTCCTCTCAGGAGGAAAGGGTGCGGGTTTTCGTGGGGAGATGAGGCCGAAAGATGAGTTATATTGCTGTGATCGGCGGGGGCAGCTGGGGGACCACGCTGGCGTGTCTTCTTGTCGGGAAGGGTTACGATGTCTCCCTCTGGGTGCATGAAAAAGCCCTTGTCGAGGAGATAAACAATACCGGACGCAACAGCGTCTATCTGCCCGATGTGCAGCTGCCTCGAGGCTTCACTGCGACCGACAGCATCGAGAATGCGGTAAGAAAGGCCCGATATATAGTTAACGTTGTTCCGACCCAGTTTACCAGGGCCGTATTCCGGGAGGCGGTAAAGTATATCCATGAAGACGCCCTCATCATAAGCGCCTCCAAGGGGATTGAAAGGGGGACGCTCAAAACCGTTGCCGCCATATTGGGTGAGTTGTCGGGCATCGAGGGGGCGGCCATCTCCGGGCCCAGCTTCGCCAAGGAGGTTATACGTAAGTTGCCAACGGCGGTAACGCTGGCTGCCAGGAGCCCCGAAACAGGGCTTCTTCTTCAGGAAATCTTCACGACGGACTATTTCAGGGTATACACGCACAGAGATATTCTGGGGGTTGAACTCGGAGGCGCTCTCAAAAACGTCATAGCAATAGCCGCCGGAATTTGCGACGGCCTGGGGCTCGGCTGTAATGCGAGGGCGGCGCTCATAACCAGGGGGATCGCAGAGATTACACGGCTGGGCGAGCAGATGGGGGCGGACAAGAGGACATTTTCGGGGCTGAGCGGACTGGGAGACCTCATACTGACCTGCACGAGTCCCATTTCCAGAAATTATACCGTGGGGATGAAACTTGGGGAGGGCATGAAGCTTACAGATATCCTTTCGATGACGAAGAGCGTCGCCGAAGGTATTGCGACGGCGGAGTCGGCTTTTGAACTTTCGCGCAGGCACGGGGTCGAAATGCCGATTGTGGAACAGGTATACAGAGTTATATACGAGGACGCCGGCCCTGCCGAAGCGGTAAGAACACTGATGACCAGGTCGCTCAAAGCGGAATTCTG
Organism: Thermodesulfovibrionales bacterium; assembly: GCA_046706685.1. Taxonomy (GTDB): domain Bacteria; phylum Nitrospirota; class Thermodesulfovibrionia; order Thermodesulfovibrionales; family UBA6898; genus JARRRD01. Next base: position 12,205 of record JBJKPE010000241.1, read on the forward strand.
AAAGCCGGGCGCGAAGAATTTCCCGCATGACGAAGGAAGACCATTTACAGGGAGGACAGCCGGAAAAGTGGATAGCGGCTCAATAAGGGACATACTTAGTTCGGTCAGGTCCGGCAGGATGTCTGTGAAGGAGGCTACGGAAAAACTGAGGCACCTGCCCTATGAAGATCTGGCCTTTGCCAGGATAGACCATCACAGGCATCTGAGACAGGGAATCCCCGAGGTGGTTTTTGCGGCAGGCAAGACAGAAGACCAGGTGGTGACCATTGCCCTGGCGATGCATGAAAAGAGCAAGCGGTTTCTTGTTACGAAAGCCACAAGGGAGATCTATGATGCCGTCAAAATCAAAGACGCCGTTTATTATCCGGCATCCCGCATTATTTCCGTCGGCGAAAAAAAGCAGAAAATAGGCAGCGTGCTCGTACTTACGGCGGGGACATCGGACATAGCGGTGGCCGAGGAGGCCGCAGTGACGGCTTCTTTCCTGGGGAGCAGGGTGCAATCTGTCTATGACGTTGGTGTTGCCGGACTCCACAGACTTATGGATAGCATGGAAGGCATGGAAAAGGCACGGGTGATTATCGTCGTCGCAGGCATGGAAGGGGCGCTCCCCTCTGTGATAGGCGGGATGACGAACAGACCGATCATCGCTGTGCCTACTTCGACCGGTTATGGGACCAGTCTTGGAGGTCTCACGGCCCTGTTTGCGATGCTGAACTCCTGCGTACCAGGGATCGCGGTGGTGAACGTCGACAACGGCTTCGGGGCCGGGTGCCTTGCGCACAAGATAAACGCCCGCGTTTGACTTTGAATCTGCCTCTGAACTATACTCTAACTGACCCTTGGGGGAGGCAGACGGCCTGAGAGTTTCCCGTAGTCAGGGAAAGACCCCTTGAACCTGATACGGATAATACCGTCGTAGGAATTGGGAACTGGATGACACGGCGACCGTATCCCGGAGGGATGCGGTTTTTTGTTTTATGAGACTTAAGGTAAACGGTGACACAATCGAAGTTGCAAAGGATGCAAGCGTCCGGGAACTGCTGGAGAAACTTGGGATTGAACCGGCAGGGGTCGCTGTTGAGGTGAACCTTTCGATCGTTAAGAAGTCGGAATACGTGGATGTAAGGCTGAAAGAAGGAGACACGGTCGAGATCGTGAATTTTGTGGGCGGCGGATGAAGGGATCATGAGTTTTGGATAAACGGGGGGACTGGAGATTTCTGCTGCAACTGTAAGCGCATTCAACAATGGATGGAGAGACCGATGGAAGACAAACTCATAATAAGGGGCATGGAGTTCCGGTCGAGGCTGTGGGTCGGGACCGGCAAGTACAAGGATTTTGAAGAGACCGCAAAGGCGATAGAGGCTTCGGGTGCCGACGTTGTCACCGTTTCGGTCAGGAGGGTAAATATAACAGACAGGAAATCCGAAAACCTGCTTGATTACATCGATCCCGGGAAGTACAAGATCCTTCCGAACACGGCGGGGTGTTACAACGTCGAGGACGCCCTCAGATATGCGAGACTCGCAAGAGAAGCCGGAATTTCGGATCTCGTGAAACTGGAGGTTATCGGCGATGAGAGGACCCTCTTTCCCGATACCCTTGGTCTGCTGAAGGCAACAGAAATCCTCGCCAGTGAAGGTTTTATAGTGTTCCCCTATACCAACGATGACCCCATCATGGCGAGGCGTCTTGAGGATGCCGGCGCGGCAGCGGTGATGCCGCTTGGTGCCCCGATAGGGTCCGGCCTCGGCATCCGCAATCCCTATAATATAAGGATAATAATCGAAACGGCGGTGAAGGTCCCGGTCATAGTCGATGCCGGTGTGGGAACGGCATCGGATGCGGCGATCGCGATGGAACTGGGCTGCGATGCCGTGCTCATCAATAGCGGAATCGCGGGAGCAAGGGACCCCGTTGCGATGGCCTCCGCAATGAAGCATGCCGTCATTGCGGGGAGACTGGCCTGCCTGGCGGGCAGGATATCGAAGAAGTTGTATGCTACGGCGAGCAGTCCATTCGAAGGAATGATTTAACCTGGAGTTGGGTGATGCCGGTGAAAGCCGGCATCATAAAATAAAAAGAACAACTGCTGGGGAGGTAACGAGATGGAGACTTATCGCTATCAGCAACTGGCCTATCTTGTCGTGCCTGTAATGCTGGGAATGGAGTTCTTTCTTTGTGCGAAAGAGGAGAGAAGGGGAAAAGAGGATAACTCACTCGGCCTTTATGTCCTGGACATATTGGGTCTCATATTTGCGGCTGTATTGCCGGCCCTGTTTATATTTACGATCTGGGCATCGGAGACAAAGGCTTTCCCTTTACAGGACCTTCCGATTGCGAGGCTTGACAGATATGCCGTGCTCTTCTTTTTTATGGGGGCGTGGTGGCAGGTTTATCTTTTTGGCGCCTTGAGGGCGAGGAGGATGCAGAAGAAAGAGCGCGGCAGATTTTACCTGTGGACGCCTTTTATAATTATGGGAGTTTGTATTTCGTTCCTTGCGCTATGGGGATCTCCATGGGGCCTCAGGTGGATTTCGGCTGCCTGGTTTATGCTTGTATTCGCGGGGCTGAATATTTTCAGCGTAAAGACTATAGAGAGGTCGATGTGGATTCTGGCCGTGGTCACATTTTTTGTAGAGAACATGATGTTCATCTGGTTTGATAGCATTGTGTGAAACAAGGTCTTTTACCATAGAGTCTGAATGACTGAAGTAGGCTTTAAATTATATCTCATTACGGACAGGAAGCTTTTTAGAGACAGCCAATCTTTTTTCGACGCAGTCGATGAGGCATTGCAGGGTGGCGCGGCGGCCATGCAACTCAGGGAGAAGAACCTGGGAACAAGAGAGCTGCTGAGGCTGGCCTACGGACTGAGAGATATGACGAGCGCCCGCGGGGCAAAACTCTTTGTGAACGATAGGGTCGATGTTGCACTTGCGGTCAATGCGGACGGAGTGCACCTCGGCGTAAGCGGCATGCCGGTTTTTGCAGCAAAAAAGATCGTCGGCAAACAGATGATGATAGGTGTTTCGACGCACGGAATCCGGCAGGCGGTGCAGGCAGAAAAGGAAGGAGCTGATTTTATCACTTTGGGGCCCATATTTGAAACGCCTTCCAAAGTCGCTTATGGGAAACCGCTCGGCGTGGATATTCTGAGGGAGGCGGCAGGCCGGCTCTCTGTCCCCTTTTTTGCGATTGGCGGGATTTCAAGGGAAAGGGTCGGAGAGGTAATGCAGGCAGGGAGTCACGGAATCGCACTCATATCCGCGGTCTTTGCCTCGGACGATATAAAAACAGAGACAGAGGGAATAATGAGGTTACTCAAATGACAAGAATGGCATTGGCAAAAAAGGGGATTATCACCGAGGAGGTGAAATCCGTCGCCGTCGCGGAGGGGGTTCCCGCCGAACAGATTTCCCGGGATATGGCCTCGGGCGTGACCGTAATTCCGGTAAACCGGAACCGGAAGATCGCACCGCTCGGAATAGGCAGGAATCTTCGTACGAAAATAAACGCTAATATCGGCACGTCCAAGGACAAGATTTCGCTGGAAGGGGAAAGAGAAAAACTGGAGACTCTTGTGAAATACGGTGCCGACGCTGTAATGGATCTCTCTACCGGCGGGCCGATAAAGAAACTCCGTACCATGATGCTTGAAAGGTCGCCGATAGCCGTGGGTACAGTGCCGATTTACGAGGCGGCAGTACGGGCAGTGGAACAAAAAGAGATGATATCGAAAATGACGGCTGAGGACCTCTTCGCGGTGATTGAAGAGCACGGTGCGGAGGGGGTCGATTTCGTGACCGTTCATTCAGGGTTGACGATGAAGGCAGTGGAACGTCTGAGAAGCGAGGGGCGGATCCTCGATGTCGTGAGCAGGGGGGGCTCATTCCTCGTCGAATGGATGATATATAATGGTAAAGAGAATCCCCTTTACGAGCAGTTCGACCGTCTGATTGAGATCGCGCGCCGCTATGATATGACCCTGAGCCTTGGCGACGGTATGCGCCCCGGATGCCTCGCCGATGCGACAGACCGGACACAGATAGAGGAGCTCCTGACATTGGGAGAACTGAGGGACCGCGCAGTCGAAGGCGATGTGCAGGTGATCATCGAAGGTCCAGGACATGTGCCGCTGAATCAGGTGGAGTTGAACGTGCGGATCGAAAAGGAGATATGCAAGGGGGCCCCTTTTTATGTGCTGGGTCCTCTGGTCACCGACATAGGGATGGGGTACGATCACATCTCAGCGGCGATAGGGGGAGCTCTTGCCGGAGCCGCTGGGGCCGACTTTCTCTGCTACGTCACCCCCTCAGAGCATATACGGCTGCCGACCCTGGAGGATGTGAAGGAGGGCGTAATCGCATCGAGGCTTGCTGCCCATGCCGCGGACATCGCGAAGGGTGTCAAAGGGGCACTGGACAAAGATATAGAGATGGCCAGGTGCAGAAAAGCCCTCAATTGGAACGGCCAGATAGCATTGAGCCTTAACCCGGACAAGGTCAGGAGTCTGAGGGCTGAAACCCCTCCTACAGAAACGGAGGTCTGCAGCATGTGCGGGGAGTTCTGCGCAATCAGGACGGTGGAAAGGGCTTTAAAGAGGATGTAACACTGTGGGTACGTCATCGCATAAACGATTTGCCTCTTTACTGCTGATAGGTCCGACGGGCGCGGGCAAGACGCCTTTCGGCGATTACCTTGAAAAAAAGGGGATCGGCGGAAAGAGGTGTGTCCATTTCGACTTTGGGCATCAGCTCAGGACCGTGGCCGAAAGCGATATACCCCCGGCGGGGTTTGACCGCGGGGAGCATTCTTTTATAAAGGAAGTTCTTTCCGGGGGGCTCCTCCTTGAAAACGAGCATTTCTACATCGCTGGGAAGATACTGGATTCTTTTGCCAGGAGCAGGGACTTCAGGCAAGAGGATGTTATGGTGTTGAACGGCTTGCCCCGGCACAAGGGACAGGCGAGAGACATGGACGGCATCGTGGACGTACAGGGCGTCATTGTGCTCGATTGCTCGCCTGAGGACGTTTACGAGAGGATATGCCGGAATACCGGAGGCGACAGGTCGGAAAGAGATGACGACGGGATTGAACTGGTGCGGAAAAAACTCGAAATCTTCAGCAGCCGTACTGAACCGCTCATAGAACGCTACTCGAAAGCGGGAGGTGTTATCCTGAGACTGAAGGTGAGTGTTTCCTCCACAGCGGCGGATGTATACAGGGATTTATTTTCAGCTTTCCCCGGGGCCATATAAAAAAAAGGAGGACCCGTTCTGAGTCCTCCTTGCGGTATTAACCGATGTTCGTATTGAATCCTAGTAGCCGCCTGACTTCTTCTCGGGAGCCTTCTCCTTCGCAGGAGCAGCCTTTTCAGGAGCCATCTTCTTTTCAGGAGCCATTTCCTTCGCCGGGGTCTGTTCTGCCGCCGGTGCCGGAGACATTTCCGCCGCCGGAGTTGCCGCCGGGGTCTGTTCTGTAGCCGGAGCCTGCTCAGTAGTGGCTGGCGCCGGTGCCTCTTCCTGCTTCTTGCAGCCTACCAACAGCGTAAAAGACAGCACGAGAAGCAGGCTGACCAATATTGCCAAGAATTTTTTCATTATCGCACACACCTCCTTTCACTATGGATTATGCAAAGGGTCGTAAATATCGACTATTTAGATATAGTCAAGATATTATACCTTTCTTTGTCGCCTGTCAATAAAAAAATTGCTGCCATGTTTCTTGCTCAACCTCAGTTACAGCGTAATCTTATGCACAAATTATGCCAGCCGGAAAATGGAGCCGTGCGGCTATCTCCCGCGGGTAGCATCTCCCCTTTTGAGAAAAGACTTCCCCTGGCGGGAAAACTTGCGATTATCCTTTAAAAAGCATTTGGCCACGGATTACAATGGACGGCTACTGATTCTTAAGAACTTTGAAGCTTTTTCATCACTTACCCGACAGGCGGGGGGCCAGATAGAACGACCTGTCTTTGTACGTGTCCATCCACGGTTTACTGCCGTTAACAGGATTATCCTTTGACTCCCTTGTTTCTCTGTTTTCAGCGGGTTATAATTGAAGATGAATCAGGCGCTTACAATTGCCGGCTCCGATCCATCCGGCGGCGCGGGACTGCAGGCGGACCTTAAGGTCTTCCGCCGCTTCGGCGTGTATGGTCTTTCCGTCGTAGCTGCACTCACTTCACAGAATTTCAGCGGTGTGAAGAGCGTTCTGCCTGTGACCCACACTTATGTGAGGGACCAGCTCACTGTCCTGCTGACGGAGTTCAGACCTCATGCCATGAAAACAGGCATGCTCTACAGCGAAAAAAATGTCGAGACAGTTTCCAGGATAGTGAAGCAGTTTTCGCTCGGGAACCTCGTTGTCGATCCGGTGATCCTCTCGTCGACCGGCAGGAGACTCGCAGAAAGGGGCACCCCCGGGGCCGTCAGGAAGAAATTGCTGCCGCTCTGCTCTGTTGTGACCCCCAATATTTTTGAGGCATCCGTGCTGAGCGGTATGCCTATCAAAACGAGAAACGATATGGAAGCGGCTGCGGTCCGTATTAAGAAATACGGTCCGGCCGGTGTAATTATAACCGGGGGGCATCTCGAAAAAACTGCCGTCGACGTTGTATACGACGGCGAGTTTCACTATCTTCGGGGGCGGAAGCTGCCCGGTGAGTTTCACGGCACCGGGTGTGCCTTTTCAGCCGCCCTCGCCGCTCTGCTTGCCCGAGGCCATAGTGTACTGGAGTCGGCTATACTGGCGAAAAAATTCATGAAGGGCGTGATAAGAAAGTCTTTCGGTTCAGATACGGGCATGAAATTGCTGGATATATGAACCAAAATGGAAAGGTTATCCGCCTTTGCTGCGGTAAGAGGTAATTAAATGTCGAAGACCGGCAAGACCTTTTTCCAGTGCCAGTCCTGCGGCTATTCGAGCGCGAAATGGCTCGGAAAATGCCCGGACTGCGGAAACTGGAACAGCTTTGCAGAAGAAAAATCCTTTGCGGGGCCCCGGCAGGGGAGCCTGCGCCGGCCCGCTTCAAAGAGCGAACCCGTTGCCCTTAACATGCTGCAGGGCACATCGGAAGCCAGGACATCCACGGGATTGAAGGAGTTTGACAGAGTGCTCGGCGGCGGCGTCGTTCCAGGTTCCGTCGTCCTTGTGGGAGGAGACCCCGGCATAGGCAAATCGACGCTTCTCCTGCAGGCGTTTTCCGGTTTGGCGAAGAAATCCGGCAGACTGCTCTATGTGTCCGGCGAGGAGTCTGCGCAGCAGATAAAGATGAGAGCCGAGAGACTGTCGGTCAGTTCGGAGGCCATCTACCTGCTGGCCGAAACCTCGCTTGAAGGTATACTGGAGACGGCGGCCGCCATAGCGCCCAATGCAATGGTGGTGGATTCCGTGCAGACGGTTTTTACCCAGGAAATGCTTTCAGCCCCCGGTTCGGTGGGACAGGTCAGGGAATGCGCCGCCAGGCTGATGATGTTTGCCAAGCATTCCGGCGTGCCGGTATTCATTGTGGGGCATGTTACGAAGGAAGGCACCATCGCCGGCCCCCGCGTGCTGGAGCATATAGTCGATACCGTCCTTTATTTCGAGGGTGACAGGGGACGCTCTTACAGGATACTGAGGACGATAAAGAACCGCTTCGGTTCGACAAACGAGATCGGCGTATTCGAGATGTCCGACTCGGGGCTCAGAGAAGTCGGCAACCCCTCGGAGCTGTTTCTGTCGGAGCGGCCGGGGCACGTTTCCGGCTCTACCGTTGTGGCCAGTATTGAAGGCACGCGGCCTCTCATGATCGAGATACAGGCCCTCGTTTCACAGTCTAACTTCGGTATGCCGAGAAGAACGACCATCGGCGTGGACTTCAACAGAGTAAACCTTCTCATCGCGGTCCTTGAGAAGAGGGCGGGGATGCATAGGGGAGGAATGGACGTGTTTGTTAATGTCGTAGGCGGGCTTAAGATCCCGGAGCCCGCCGTGGACCTTGGCATAATCAGTACCATATCGTCGTCGCTGAGGGAGCTTCCGATCCCGGCGGACACCTTTGTGTTCGGCGAGGTGGGTCTCTCAGGCGAGATAAGGGGTGTTGCCCAGGCTGAGGCGAGACTCAGGGAGGCGGCAAAAATCGGCTTCAGGCGTGCTGTGATCCCTGTGGGCAATGCGGAAAAGATCGGGGACCGCCAGGGGCTTGAAGTCGTGGGGGTGGGAGATGTCGAAGAATGTCTTCAAGCTGTTCTTGGTTAGCATTCTGGTGCTCTCCTCCTGTGCGCCTGTAAGGGTAGAAATGCCCTCTTACGCCGGCAAGACCTTCCCCGATGTCCTCTCGGAAATGCAAAGTGTTTCGGATGTTAAAACGAGGTTTTCGATCGTTTTTGTAGATGACGGCAGGGAAAGGAAGGGCGATGCGGCTCTCGACCTGGCGCAAAACGGCGATATGAGCCTTCGCATCTATTCGCTCGGTTTCCTCGCGACGGAATTGTCGTCGAAGGACGGGGTAGTGAGGAGCTCGCCACCCATAGATCCCGGCAAGTATTTTATTCTCACGGAGGGACTGAGGGACTGTTTCTTCTGGTGGAACATGAGTGACCGCAGTTTTGCTGATCAGGACGGCCGTTATATCCTGGCTGACGCACGGCGGACCGTATTTATAGACAAGAAGACCTACCTGCCCTCCCGGCAGGAAATCCTCTTTGATAATGGCCGGGAGGTCGATATTTATTACGACCGGCCGGCGAGAGAGGGCGACAACTGGTATCAGTCCCGGATCAGGATAGATTATGGGGCATATTCAGCGACGCTCTCCATCAGCCATATGGAATTTCAGCACCGATGAGGCCGTTGCCTTGCGGCTTTACGCGAGGAAACGCTGAAGGTCTCCCGGGCATCCGGTGTCACCGGATGCTCGAAGAAAAGGGACAGGGGCCGATGGGAAGATGACGTTCAGTTTTCGAGGCCAAGGTCGATCGCCACGGTTTTTATTACATCGTCGTCGATGACCGGCTTCTTCAAAAGAAACCCGTCGAGGAGGGCATTGTCGCAGATCGTGTTTATGAGCCGCGGACTGCCCTGCGAGTACTGATATATACGGGTGATCGCGGGCTCCGCGAATATCCGGCGTTCGCAGCCCGCAATTTTAAGCCTGTGGGTGATATAATCGCGGGTGTTGTCTTCCGAGAAGGCCTGCAGCCTTATTCTAACCGCGACTCTCTGTTTGAGCGGCTCGTCAAGGGCGAGCACGCGATCGAGTTCGGGCAGACCGAAGAAGATAAAGTTGACCAGCTTGCCCCCGGAACCCTCCATGTTCAGCAATCCCCTGAATTCTTCCATGATCTCCCTTGAATTGAGCATCTGGACTTCGTCCATGAGAACCACAGCCTTCCTGCCCTGCTCCTCAATTTCGTTGAGTCTCCTGTAGATTTCACCCAGCAGCACCAGCTTGTCGTCGCTTGTGTTTCTTACGCCGAGTTGCATGGAGAACTTTTTTAGGAGCCAATCCGAACTGACAGATGAATGGATGATGACAAGCAAGGCCGCTTCGTAGTTTTCTTCGTCGAGCTCTTCCAGCAGTTTCCTTGCAAGGGTGGTCTTACCGGCTCCGATGTTGCCGATCACTACAGCGAGCCCCTTCTTGGTATCTACTGCGTATTTCAGTTTTGTAATAGCCTCCGACTGCTGCGGACTGTTATAAAAAAACCTGCTTTCCACAACATTCGAAAATGGGTGTTCGCCCAGTTGATAATATTCCAGATAGTCCATCAGAGATATGACACCCTGTTCTTCTTCTCCTTGGGTTTTCCATCGTCTTT
>JBJKPE010000242.1:0-3542 GCA_046706685.1 Thermodesulfovibrionales bacterium
CGATTTCTTTTACCAGGATCTTTATCATCGGGGCGATCTGATACTGTTTGTAGTAGTCCCTCAGAAAAGTGATGACTTCCCAGTGAGCGTCGGTAAGCTCCATTCCGTCCTGTTTGGCAAGCTCGCCGGCGAGATCCTTGGTCCAGTCGTCAAGATTCAAGAGATAGCCGTCTTCATCGACTTCAATCTGTTTTCCCTGAAACTCCATTGTAGGCATTTTTCCTTCCCCCTTTCTTCTAAATGATTTTTTGATTCTTGCAGGGATTAATTCCCAACAATACAACTCTTAGGTTTACCGTAATTTGGATCAGATTTTCCTCTGCCAGAATTATTTGAACTATAAAAGGTAATACACATGCACACAGTTGGTCAAATAAAAAAAACTTATCTGTCAATCATGATAGCTTATTTACTTAACTTGTACTCATTTCTAATCAGTCTTTTCCATCCCCGCCAGATTCCTTTTTCGCCAGCAGGAACAGGAAAACAGGCATGGGTCTGCCGCGGCCCGACGCGATATCCCGTACGAATCTGTTCCTTCTCTTGTCATAAGTCAGTTCTACGATTTCATAATCTTCTCCGGGGGTACAACTCCATGCCTTGTCAAGATCATCATCGAAAGCGAATCCCAGGGCGTCGACATAGGCATCGCCCATATGATGACCCGACTCGTCATACACGTATACCGCACCACAGTCGCACTTCCCCCCGCTGAAAGTAGACCCAAAGCGGGACATTATCTCCTGCGGTTCTCCGACCGGCCTTCTGCAAAAAGGGCATTCGAGCATCGCACGTCATCCTCTTTTCTTTCATTTGTTTCGCAATAGTATAACAGCTTCCGAGGCCTTTTCCCCTACCGTTGTCGCCACAAGATCTCCCCCCTCGTATACGGTGACGGCAGAATCATCTTTCATCAGTGGCTCAATCGCGCGCAGTAGCTCCGTAAGATGTAAACGCCCGCCCAACATTACAGCATATGCCCGTACAGCCGGATTGCTGTCGTTCAGATACATTTCAACGAGGGCGAAAGACGAAGTCACAAGGTCCGGCATTGACCCGGCGATCCTTTCAAGGGCCCTGAGAACGCCGGCCCGCAGCATCTCCTCATCGTGGAACGATGCAATTATCGGCGGCAGATCGGCAAGCAGGCCGGCGCTGTTTCTCACTATCTCGCCCAACATCTCGGGAACACTCCACGGATTGTTCCCCGACTCATCCCGCATCATCCACAAGAGCCGCTGTGCCAGATTTCGCACCGCCTCGGGGTCTCTGGCAGCCATATGACCTGCTGCCAGTCCCACCGCCTCTATCGCCCTCCAGCTCATGACTGACTTCTTGTCGTAAGTGAGGGAAATCAGGACGCGGAATATGCCGCGGCCCGCATGGGCCTCCTCACTTAAAGCCGCGTAATTCTTTTCCTGCAGTGCCTTTACTACCTCTTCTTTTTTTAACATTCCTTGATCTTTCCTCCTTGTAACGGCCCGCCCGCTGAAGAAGGCCGTCAGACCACTGCGGCGAACCATAGGCATGCAGATGGGTATAAGTGGCGAGGACATTTTTATAGCATATGCCGTCCCTGCATTCAATCAACCCCTGCCCGCGCTTCATATCGAAGGAAAAAGTCACTCCTTTCTTATGTCGATAGTCGATGACCCTGGAATAATGGAACTCGTGTCCCTTCAAAACAATACCACGCGCATAGAACGGATTGCGTCTCCTTATTTCGACAACTGTATAGCCGTGCGCCTGCGGTCTTTTTTCGAGTCCGAAGACCACGGGGAAAATACCCGCCATCGGATAGGTCCTGTCTTCAATCCGGAGGGCGCTCCCGAGATACATTAAACCGCCGCACTCAGCGTATACAGGCAGACCTTTCTCCACCGCCTCCCTAACCGACCTTCTGAAGGCGGTGTTCCTTGCAAGTGCCACCGCATGTGTCTCCGGGAACCCTCCCCCTATGTAGAGGGCGTCGATCTCGGGCAGTTTACGCTCGGTCAGGGCGCTTAGTTCGATCAGCGTGGCTCCCCTTTTCTCAAGCTCTTCGAAATTTTCGGGATAATAGAACTGGAAGGCTGAATCTCTTATGATGCCAATCGTCACATCGGGCGACGGCAGGCGGGCATGCAGCAACGAATTTGTTCCTTTGTCGCTTTTTTCCTTATCCTCTTTCGCCCCGCGTACCGTCACACGTCCTCCGACCGGACCGTCGGCCCCTTCCGCAATTTCCCTGATTCCCGTGAGATCAATATATTTCAAGGCAATATCCGCCGCGAAAGAAAAAGCCTTTTCCACCTCCGGATGTTCCTGGAAAGGCGTCAGCCCCATATGTCTCTCCGACAAGAAATCCGACTTCAGCTTCGGAATGGCCCCGAATACCGGGACGCCGCAATATGTCTCTATTGACTCCCGCACGATTTTCTCATGTCTGGTCCCGGCGATCCTGTTCAATACAACACCGCAGATTTTAACCCTCCGGTCGAATTTCTGCATGCCGAGGACCATAGCGGCAGCGGTCCTTGTGGTCTTAGTACAGTCAAGTATCAGGAGTACCGGGGACCTGAGGGTCTTCGCAAGCTCGGCGGTACTGTAAGTGCCGGCCGCGTCCATTCCGTCATAGAGTCCCCGGTTGCCCTCTATGACCGCGCAATCGGCCCCTCCGAAATGTTCCCTGAATGAAGTGATCAACTTTTCCCTGCCGATAAGGAAGGGGTCCAGATTATAACATGGACGACCCGACGCCGACGAAAGCCAGCCAGCATCGATGTAGTCAGGCCCTTTTTTGTATACCGCAACATTCAGGCCTTTTCTTCGCCAGGCAGCTATCAGACCGAGGGAAACCGTTGTCTTCCCTGACCCGCCCCGTAAACCGGCGATTACCAGTCTTGGGTAAGAAATTTTCACCCTGAATTCTCCCGCTCAGGAATTTCTGCTGTACGCACTGAACGTGTTATTTTGACCGACTTACCGGAATATTATCAACTTTATGGCACCTTTAGGGCATTCTTCCGCAATCAAAGGGCCAGCGGGAAGCTACTAACTTCGGCCTGAGTCTTTATACATATAACTGTTGAAAGAAATCCGTTTGTCGTCATTACCGGGGTAGTAATCGGGAATCCATTGTCACTAAAACCGTTGAACGCACCAGTCCATGTTAATTTTTGAGGAAGATCCCAAGCGTGAAGTCTGCGCTTACCAGGCGGGAATTAATAAGGCAACGGAGGGGCTGAACCCCTCCGTCTTAAGTTCGACTAATGTTGCTGCCTCTTATTTTATGAGACCCTTTTCTCTCAGATATTCGTCGCTCGGAATCTCGACAGAGCTTGCGCCTCCGCCATAGGAGTACATGAGCCTTCCAACGTCAATCATACCCCTCATGGCCTTCTTGACCTCATCGGCCGACAGATTCTGCTCCGCTGACACACCCTTGATGATGTCTTTCTCTTTTAATTTCTTCTTACCCTTTGCTGCTTCTACGAAGGCGAAAATCTTGTCTTGCAGTTCACTTGTTTCCATAGTACTTTACCCCCGCGATTAGATTATCA
>JBJKPE010000243.1:0-13030 GCA_046706685.1 Thermodesulfovibrionales bacterium
ATATATCCCGCTCTGCAAAGTAAAGCCGCTAAAAAGGGAACATTTTCGGAAGCTTGATGTTCTTCTTCCCTTTAAACATCTTGAGCATCTTCCTCAATTCCAGATACTGCTTCATCACCCTGTTGACATCGGCGACTGTCGTGCCGCTTCCCTGAGCGATTCTCTTTCTCCTGCTTCCGTTGATGATATTGGAATTCATCTTTTCCTTCTTCGTCATGGAATTGATTATCGCCTCTATCTTGACGAACTCCTTTTCATCGACACTAACGTTTTTTACCTTGTTCAATCCAGGGATCATCCCCAGGATGTTCTCCAGGGGCCCCATGCTCCTTATCTTCTTCAATTGTTCCCTGAGATCGTCGAATGTGAAAGAATCTTCCAGTATCCGCTTCTGCAGGTTTTCGGCCTCTTTCTGATCAAAAGATTTCTGGGCCTGCTCGATAAGACTAAGCATATCTCCCATGCCCAGGATCCTCGACGCTATACGATCCGGATGGAAGGGCTCGATCATGTCAATTTTCTCGCCTATTCCGATGAACTTGATCGGCTTTCCCGTAATGGCCCTGATCGAGAGTGCCGCACCTCCCCTGGCATCTCCATCCATCTTGGTGAGGACTATTCCATCGATGCCGATCTGCTCGTTGAACTGTTTCGCTATATTCACTGCGTCCTGGCCTGTCATGGCATCCGCAACGAGAAGGACCTCCCTGGGAACGATGCTCTCCCTGATATTCTTAAGCTCGTTCATGAGCGCCTCATCAACGTGGAGTCGTCCTGCGGTATCTATGATGAGAATGTCATTCGCCTCAATTCTGGCCTTTTTCACTGCTTCGCGGGCAAGCGCGACGGGGTCCTTGATCTCCCGGGAGGAGAAGACACTCACTTCGATCTGTCCGCCGAGAGTCACCAGCTGGTCGATGGCCGCAGGCCTCTGAAGATCGCAGGCAACAAGCATGGGACGCCGGCCCTCTTTCTTGAAGAACCTGGCAAGCTTTGCAGACGTGGTTGTCTTGCCTGAGCCCTGAAGACCTACCATCATAAGTATGGTGGGGGGATTCGGAGAAAGCGTAATCCTGCTGTTCGCCTTACCCAGCAACTCACAGAGTTCGTCGTTGACGATCTTGACTACCTGCTGGCCGGGTGTCAGACTTTCGAGGACCTCCTTGCCGACCGCCTTGACCTTGATCTTTTCGACCAGGTCTTTCGCAACCCTGAAGTTGACGTCCGCCTCAAGAAGGGCCAGCCTGATTTCCTTAAGGGCAATCTCAACGTCCTCTTCCTTCAGCAGCCCTCTGCCTTTGAGCCGCTTAAATACCGCCTCTAATTTTTCACTGATACTTTCGAACACTTATAGTAACCTCTCGACTTCCGCTGAAACCTTGCTTTCGTATTGATCAATGTATCCAGAGTATGACTCCCGGATCATCCCCTCTTTATCGATCAGAAAGCTCCTGGGAATACTCCAGACCTTGTACTCACGTTCAACGGCTTCGCTGCCCATTAAGACAGGGTAATTTATATGGAACTCTTTGGAGAAATTCAGCAACTCTGTTCGAAGGTCAGATCCTTCATCATCAATCGAAATACCCAAAACGACAAAGTCCCTGCCCTTATATTTCTCCTGAATCGAAACGAGTTCAGGAATGGTGGCCCGGCAGGGCGGACACCATGTCGCCCAGAACTCCAGCAGCACCACCTTGCCCCTGAATTGTGACAGTGTTATGTCGCTGCCCTGCAGATCCTGAAGCCTGAAATCAGGCGCAACAACGCTTGCCTGCGCCGAAGCGAGGGGCTTGTCGTCCGCCCCCTCGTGCTTTTTCGAACAGGAATACCCGGCCGCACAAGAAACAAGAACGAGAATTACGGCGATAGTCCGTCTCAGGCTATACCCTTTGATCTTCCAGCGCTTCATGTCAGATGGTAACAGGAAAAAGAAAGCCGACAAAGAAATCAGGCGCCCAGGATGGCATCGATCTTCGCCTTCAATTGGGGCTTTGGGACAGCCCCCACGATCTGATCAACCTTCTGCCCGTCCTTAAAGAACATAAGAGTGGGTATCCCCATTATCTTATAGCGGCTAGCAATCTCCGGATTTTCGTCGGTATTTAACTTCCCCACTTTGACCTTGCCAGTGTATTCCTTTGCCAACTCCTCAACCGTCGGCGCGACTATACGGCAGGGGCCGCACCATACAGCCCAGAAATCGATCATCACCAGTCCGCTCGCCTTCAAAACTTCCGTCTCCCATGACGCTGTTGTAACCTCAAGTACTCCTTCAGCCATAGCTCTTACCTCCTCGGATAAACTCTTTAATTATATTTAGATATCGATTCTTTTGTCAACGAACAAAGGGCTCCGGAGGAGACATTGCGGGATCGCCGGAAGCAAGTCTCCTAGCAGGTCGACAAAAGGCCTGCAGGAAAGAAAGCAGTCCGCGCCTGACGACCTCCTCCTTGATTGACAGTTATATGATTTTCTGTTATTTTCTCTAGTAATGAAAAGAGCTTTCTTCCTCATTCTTCTGCTTTTCCTCCTGCCGGGGCGATCATATGCCTTCGATATTCTGGGCCTCCAACCCGTTGCACCTTACGGAGTCTTCTCCACATTCAGCGCCGAGAGTCTGCCGAAGAACAAGGCTGCATTCGAAACGAGTTTTGAAAAGTCCAAGGACCCGGATTTTTACAGGTTCGCGCTGTCGGGCGCTTACGGAATCTCGGATTCTCTCGAATTCGATATCACGGTCCCTTATGTATATCATTTCTCGGACCCCGTGGACGGCATGGAGGATATCGCCTTCGGGTTCAAGCACAGGTTTTACAACGAAGGGAAGTACGGGCCCTCGCTTGCATATGTCATAAATGCCTCGATAAACAACGGCCGGCCGGAGTTTAGCACGAATGGAAGTTTCGGGGCAGGACTTATCGTCAGCAAGAGGGTGGGTCCTTTCAAGGGACACATCAACGTATTCTATGAGCGGCCCGGCTCGGGCAAACTCCTCGATCAAATATCGTTCCGTGGGGGGGTCGAGCTTTCCGCCGCCCACAATTTTGCTATACTGAGTGAACTTCTGGTGCAAAAGGACTATTTTACAAACGAGTACAGACACGTTGAGGCGCGTTTCGGTTACAGGCTCAGAACGACTGAAAATATATACACTACGATAGGGGCCGGCATTGACCTCAAGGACAGGAACCCGGCACTGAGAGTACTTTTTTCCATAAGCTTCACGCCGCCGCCGGAAAAGAAGGCGATCCGAAAAATATACGAGGAAGAATAGCTTCATATCGCAGGTAACTTCACCATTATAGTTCATCAGGGGAGCGACCGATGTTCGACATAGGATTTCAGGAGTTGGTGATAATATTTCTGGTTGCGCTTGTAGTGTTCGGTCCCAAGAGACTTCCCGAGGTCGGCCGGACCCTCGGAAAGTGGCTCGGAGAATTACGGAAGGGCGTTTATGAAGCCAAGATGCAGATGGAGTCCGAGTTCCAGGAAGGTCAGAAGGGACAATCGGAAGAAGACGGCCAAAAGAAGGCCGTCGAAGAGGCCGACGGGAAGAAACAGGATGCGGAACAAGATGGGGACATCGCCCGCAAGAAAGAGGACGTCGATAAGGAATGAAAGAAGCGGAAATGCCTTTGACCCAGCACCTCAGCGACCTTCGCAGGAGTATTCTCGTCTCTGTGGTCTTTATAAGTATAGCCTTTGTCGTGGCCTTCAATTTCTCCGAAGCCATTTTCAGGCTTCTGATGTTCCCTCTCAGGGATGAAATCAGGATCGACGGCCGGAGCCCTTTTGTTCATCTGGCGGAGAAGGCGAAGCAAACCTCACTAGTGTTTCTGTCACCTGCCGAGGCATTCTGGATGTACTTGAAAGTGTCGTTTGTGGCAGGACTGATATGTGCACTTCCGGTGATTTTTTATGAAATATGGCGTTTTATTTCCCCGGGACTGCTGAAAAAAGAAAAGAAGTATTTCCTTCCCTTCATAATGTCGTCTACCGTCCTTTTTCTGATAGGTGCATTATTTTGCTTCGTGATAGTGCTTCCTTTCGCAATGACCTTTCTGCTCGGCTATCAGACCAAAAATCTCACGCCTATGATCTCCGTCGGAAACTATGTTGATTTCTGTCTGAAGTTCATTCTCGCCTTCGGTGCCATTTTTGAACTTCCCCTCGTGATTATCCTTCTTACTCGCTTTGGAATCGTATCGCCAAAAACGCTGGCCAAACAGAGGAAATATGCTGTGCTGTTTGCGTTCATCCTGGCGGCCGTGCTCACCCCGACGCCAGACGCCTTCAACCAGACCCTGATGGCAGTGCCTATAATAATTCTCTATGAAGCTGGTATACTAATATCGCGGATCATGTACAGGAAGAGGGAACATGCCTAATGTTCGGGGGAAAAGTCTGAAGGCCGTTGTACGAGACGTAGCGGAGGGCTATATCGCAGTAAACCCGATTTTTCTGAAGTCCTTCGACAGTGAGACACTGAGGGTCTTCTACGGAGAGATGTCGAAGGTGCAGGTAGAGATAAGGGCGGAAAAATTTCCTGCCCATGACATTGCCGCCATCCGTAGCAGAAATCTCCGGCTGCAGAGGCTCTATTCAGCCGTCATGATAATTAGAAATTATGCAAGGGAACGAAGGATAGTCCTGACCTAACTGTTTTTACATGCCAAATGATGAAGAATTAAAAAGAGTCAAAGATATCGTCCAGTCTTTCCTCAAGGCGAAAAAGATTCTGAGGATGTATCCTCAGAACAACCCGGTTTACATAAACACCCTCGAGGACAACTTCGGCAAGTTCAAGGATTTCTTCTATTACAGGGATGAACTTCGTCTGCAGATCAGACAGAACGAGATTCTGTATGATTCCGTTCAGGTTTATTACAGTCCCGAGAAAGAAGATAACCTGGCTCTCTTCCTGTTCAAAGACGGGCTTCGTGAGCTGACGTTCAAGAAGGGGCTTTCCTATGAGGAGATGGAGGATTTTCTGAAGATCGTTTCCATGGATTTCAGCAGGGAGGTCCTCGAGGACGATGTCGTCACTCTGTTCTGGGAAAAGGACTTCCAGAATGTTGAGTATCTGGTGGACGAAATCATGCTCTCGAACGATGACGAATATGAGTCAAATGCCCTTGCCTCCCTTGAAGAGAAAGAGACCAGCCAGGATGATCTGCTGAGGGCCTATCAGGACGCGTCCAAGGAGGGGGATGAGACGGAAGATATATCGATAGTCCCTCTTACCGATAAGGACCTTCAGCTCCTGTTGAAGGAACTGGAAAAGGATTCTTTGAACAAGACAGGCAAGTTGACGGATATACTCTTTGAAATGTTTTACCTCAGCGAAACCAGAGAAGATCTTGAAGACGTGGTGGGTTTTCTGACGGATGCTATTGCGTTTTCAGTGGGCCAGGGAGACATTTCAGACGCTTCTGACATCCTGCGGCGGGTATCGGAGATAGTACAGGATGATAAGCTGACTGAAGAGTCGAAAAAGTATTTGCAACGGGTGGTCCTGCAGGCGGGCAGCGAGACGGTCATCACTCTTCTCGGGGAAGTTTTGGACACTGGCCCGGAGATGGAGGAGAAAGTCGTTGAGGAGTTTGTAAGGCTGCTCGACAAGAATGCTATCGTACCTTTCATGAAGGTGCTCGGTGAGTTGAAGAGCATGAATGCCAGGAAGACTGTGATAGATGCTCTTGTGCATTTGGGGTCCCGGGACATCCTGACACTCGCAAAGGGTCTCGGTGACTCGAGATGGTACGTCGTACGAAACATAATTTATGTACTCAGAAAGATCGGCGATAAGAGGGCGGTGGACTATCTGCTGAGGACCGTCAGGCACGGTGATATCCGGGTAAAAAAGGAAGTGATCAGGGCGCTTGGAGAACTGGGGGGAACAGGCGTGCTCCAGACGCTTCGTGAGTGTCTTGACGACCCTGATGCCCAGGTCAGATCCGCCGCACTGAGGGCTCTTGGAACCGTTGGCTCCGAGGCAGCGAAAAGAATTCTGATGAACAAAATTCTGGACAAATACTTCAAAGACAAGGATTTTGAAGAGAAGAAAGAATATTTTGAGGTGCTTGCACGATGGAAAGATGAGGAAATTTATGCCTTCCTGGTCGGCACGCTGAAGAAGAAAACCTTTTTCGGAAGATTCAAGAATTATGAAAACAGGGCCTGTGCTGCTTATTGTCTCGGTCTTATAGGCAACGCCGATGCCCTTCCGGTTCTTCAGAAGTTTCGAAATGACGGCAACAAGGTGTTGAGGGAATTCGTTTATACGGCGATCAAAAGGATACAATATGGACAATAAGGAAGAGATAGAACTCTTCAGGTCTGCCAAGGATCTGATAAACCAGCTTTCAGTTGTTCTTCGCACCTCTCATATCCACAATCCCAATAACATAGCCGTTACAACCGTTATCGACAAAGTTGTTCCCATGGTTAACCATCTTGTTCGTTCCGAGAGGATGATAGTCCTGGAACTGCGGGGAGAATTTTTTTATATCAACGACTTCAGAATACGGTATTCCCTTGAGTACCTGCTCAATTTCGACTTTCTGGTAAGGGAATTCAGGAAGAGGGAACTGGGTAGTATTGTTTTTAAGGGCAAGATTACTCCAGAGGATATAAAAAAGTTTGCGAAGGCATTTGTGGCGTCCACTTTTTCCACAAAACCCTTCGAAGCGATTGAAGATATGGTTGCAGAAATCAACAACGTCTCGGTCGAAAAATTGAAAAAGGTAGTCGAAGACGATTCCCTGGAACCGAGAAAGATGATCAAGAAGACTTATTTCAACGCGGTATCGTTCACCCGGGGGGTTATTAATAAGATCAAGAGCGGCGAAAAGGTCAACATCAAGAAGGCGAAAAGGGTCGTGGAGACGATGGTGGACCAGATACTGGAAGAGGAGCAGCTCCTGTTGGGGATGACCGCAATAAAAGATTATGACGAATACACTTATCATCACTCCGTCAATGTGAGCATTCTATCGATAGCTCTGGCGCAGCGGCTCGGCATGAACAGAAAAATGCTTACTGAACTGGGAATGGTCGCACTCTTCCATGATATAGGCAAAATGGATATTCCTTATGAGATCCTTAATAAGCCCACAAACTTTAACACCGAAGAATGGAAAATTATCAAGAAGCATCCTTCGTGGGGAGTGAGGACCCTGCTGAAACTCAAAAAACTGGACGCCCTTACCATCAAGTCGGCGATAGTAGCCTTTGAACATCACATGAACTTCAATCACAGCGGCTACCCGAAAGTAAGAAAAAACTTTGAACTGGATTTTTTTACCCGTATAGTGAGTCTTGCTGACCAGTATGACGCCATGACGTCGTCGAGGGTCTACTCCAGGATCCCTATGTCTCCCGACAAGGCGTTGAGTATCATGATGGAAAGGTCGGGCAGCCAGCTGGATCCGCTGCTTTTCAAGTTCTTCATAAATATGGTGGGAGTATTCCCGATAGGGACAATGGTTTTGCTGAATACAAGAGAACTCGGGCTCGTCTATGAGAGCAACCAGCTGTTTCCGGACAGGCCCCGGGTGATGATAATCACGGACAACAGGGGCAACAGGGCGGAAAGCCGCGTCGTCGATTTGGCAGAGAAGGACGCTGAGGAAAGGTATCTCCGCTCAATAATAAAGACCATGGATCCCAACAAGTACAAAATCAATCTTGCAGAGTACCTGCTGTAAGCAGTCACTCCGTGCCGGCGGGCTAATCAGAACCTGAACCAGCGTCGTCTTCTGGTCCTAAGATCTGCAAATACGGCTCTGAGGTCACGTAGAATGTTGTTGGTTTCCTCCTGATTCCTTCTCATCTCGGAGAGACCCTTCGTTTCATCCTTCATTTCCGAGAAGGACTTCTTCAACGAGTTCAGGATGTCATGAATCCTTTGAACCTCCCCGATGAGCCGGTCGATACTATCCTGGGAAACAGATGAAGCATCACTTCCTTTCCCGGTGTCATCAGCCGTTTCCAGGCGGGCACCGGGTTCCGTTCCCGTGCTTTGCTGAAGCGCAATTGTTCCCTCAGGGCGATCCATGGGTTTATTTTCCCCGACTGCCGATCGGTACACCGAAGGAATGACCGACGCTTCCCGGTCTGACTTCTCGGAATCCGGCTTGCGAAAAAAAGGTGGTTGCTGCGCGGGAGGGGGCGTCTCTTTCTTTTCTTCCAGGGGTTCGATTTCGATCTTGTGTTTTTTCGATATGTGCTGAAGCAGAAGTCTGGAAATAAGTTTAAAGGCTTCTTCTACGCCCGTGCCGTCGATCGCTATGCCTTCGACAACGGGATAATTACGCGCGTTGAGGTCACGGTCAAGTTCCTGGATGGAAGCCGTCTCTTTCAAGTCTCTCTTGTTGTACTGGAATACGATCGGAATCTCCTCCGGGTCGATGTTGTTGGCAAGAAGATTTTCTCTCATATTATCGAGACTTTCTACGTTTTGGTCCCTCATTTCACGCTGGGAATCAGCAACAAATATCACCGCGTCCGCACCTTTAAGAACTATCCGTCTCGTCGCATTGTATCTCACCTGTCCGGGAACCGTATAAAGCTGGAAACGGATCGAAAAATCCTTTATCTTGCCCAGCTCGATGGGGAGGAAATCGAAGAAAAGTGTTCTGTCGGCTTCGGTAGACAGGGAAAGCAGCTTGCCCTTTGAGGACGCATTAAGGGCAGAGTGCAGATATTGAAGGTTAGTGGTCTTTCCGCTTAAGCCCGGCCCGTAATAGACTATCTTCAGAGTTATTTCTTTGGTCGCATAATTAAAAAGTGCCATCAATTATACTATAGCATAAACTCCGTTGCGGGTCCGGTATTTCACCCTGTACATAGCCTCATCCGCCAGACGGAGCAGGTCTTCCTTGGACTGTGCACTTTCAGGATATGACGCCACTCCGAAGCTGGCTGTCAGGCGGAGGGAATACCCCTCCTTTTTCAGAAAGATATTCCGTTCAATGGACTTTCTAATCCTCTCTGCGATCTGCACGGCTGAGCCCGGAACCGTCTGGGGAAGTACTATGACAAACTCGTCCCCGCCATAACGCGCCACAATATCTATCGTTCTCAGACTCCTTATGAGTAGCTGTCCCATTTCCACCAGCAGTTTGCTCCCCACCAAGTGGCCGTAATTATCGTTAATAGTTTTAAAGTGGTCGACATCCATGAATATCAGCGACAGCGATGAACTGTGCCTCTTACACCTGGCGATTTCTATCAGAAGGGTCCTGTCGAGATAACGTGTGTTGAAGAGCTTGGTAAGATCGTCTGTGACTGAGAGATCGGCCATCTTCTGATAAAGGGAGGCCCTTTCTATCGCAATGGCCGCATGTTCCACGAGCCTCATCAGCAAATTCAGATCGTCTTTCGTGAAAGGCTCTCCCGTCGTATTATTAATAATTTCGAGGACACCTAGGATGGCCCCTTTGCTTCTGATGGGAACACACATGAGAGATTTCGTCTTGAAGTCGGTTTCCTTATCGACCCTGGGGTAGAACCTCTCATCGCTGGAAACATCGGGAACAACAACAGGAACACCTTCCTGAGCGACCCACCCTGCGATCCCTTCGCCTATCTTCAGTCGTATCTTCCTGATCTTTTTTTTGTCTTCCTTCTTGCCCGTAATTTTTTCAAAGACGAGTTCCCCGGTTTCCTCGTCCACAAGAAGGATAGACCATGTCTCGGCCTTTATCAATTTCCTCGCCTTTTTCATTATGGTTGTGAGAATGCCATTCAACTCCAGAGACGAAGTAAGGGTTTTGCTGACCTCGTCAAAAAAGTCGAGTTCCTTTGTCAGGACGGCAGCCTTCTTTCTCAACGCGGAATTCTCATCAATGATCTCTTTCTCTCTCAAGGCCCTCTTTATCAGAAATTCAAGTTCCAGGGCGGAGGGATTGTCGGAGGGAAAGACTTGGGGATATTTCAGCCAGGGCGAGAACCCTCTGAATGGAGCGGTGTCGGACAGGACGATCTTCGGAACGTCTCTAAACCGCACCATGAATTCTCTGAACGAAGCTTCCGCCTTCTGGCCCTTGTCTACGATGATAAGGTCGGGCTTATCATCCGTCCTATGAACGGCATACTCGACGGACTTGAATTTTAAAGTTGATATGTCCTTTGATTCGGAGAACTGCTCGCCTAAGTTATTCTTTCGGGTATCAAGACCTATAAGGAATATCCTAGTCATTTACCCCGCAGCATCTCTTGTATTTCTTGCCGCTGCCGCAGGGACACGGTTCATTGCGTCCGGTCTTCTTGCCCCGTGTAACTGTCTGAACCGGACCTCCTTCGCCCCGGTTGTAGATCAACCGAGTCTTTCGGCTTTGCGCCCTCACCAGCTCTTCCTCACGGTTTTTCTGTATCTGTATCTTGAAAAGTCTGGTGACGACCTCGGTAGAAATTCTTCCCGACATCTCGGCAAACATTTCAAATGCCTCTTTTTTGTACTCCACGAGCGGATCCATCTGACCGTATCCCCTTAATCCGATTCCTTCCTTCAGATGGTCCATAGCCAGCAGATGGTCCTTCCACTGCGAATCAACGACCTGGAGGACGAACATCTTTTCGAGATAGCGCATCATATCAGCGTCCAGCTCCGCTTCTTTTTCCTCATAGCCTTTCCGGACACGCAGGGAAAGGTCTTCTTTTATCGCCTCTACCGTTTCCGGGAGATCTTCGACCGAGACCGAAAAGATGCTGTAAACCGAATCCTTCAGTGCCTTAAGATCCCATTCGTCGACTTTTTCGGGGCAGTAGATTGACAAAAGTTCGTCCAGTACATCATCCATCATCGAGAGAACCCGATCATTGAGGTTCTCCCCTTGTAAGAGTTCTTTTCTGAACGCATATATTTCGGTCCTCTGCTTGTTCATTACGTCATCATATTCAAGCAGATGTTTCCTTATGTCGAAATTCTGGGATTCGACTCTCTTCTGGGCGTTCTCTATCGCTTTTGACACCATCCTGTTTTCTATAGGGACGTCTTCCTCCATGCCCAGTTTTCCCATCAGTCCCGAGATTTTCTCGGAACCGAAGATCCTCATCAGATCGTCTTCCAGAGAAAGATAGAAGCGCGAAGCCCCCGGGTCGCCCTGCCTTCCCGAGCGGCCCCTCAACTGGTTGTCGATACGGCGCGATTCATGCCTTTCAGTCCCCATGATACGGAGTCCTCCCGCCGCGACGACTTTCTCCCGGTCGGCCAGGCATCTCCGTTCGGCTTCCTCATAGGCTTTATTCCATTCCTCGTCGCTAAAATCAGGTTTGTCGCCCAGTATCTCTTTCGCTATTCCTGCGGGGTTGCCGCCCAGAATTATATCCGTGCCCCTTCCGGCCATGTTAGTAGCTATCGTTACAGCGTGACTTCTTCCGGCCTGAACTATGATCTCCGCCTCTTTTTCATGGTATTTCGCATTTAACACCGAGTGCCTGATTCCCCTCTTCTTCAGAAGACTGCTAAGGTGTTCGGACTTTTCTATGGAGATGGTGCCGACGAGGACGGGTTGCCCCATCTTGTGCAGTTCCTCTATCTCATTAACCACCGAGTTAAATTTCCCCCGCTCCGTCTTATAAATCATGTCGGGATAGTCCTTCCTGATCATGGGCATGTTGGTAGGCATGACGAGCACATCCAGCGTATATATTTTCGCGAACTCCTCCGCCTCCGTTAAAGCGGTCCCCGTCATCCCGGCCAGTTTCCCGTACATCCTGAAGTAGTTCTGGAAGGTGATCGTTGCGAGAGTCTGATTTTCACTGGCTATCTTGACTCCCTCCTTCGCTTCCACCGCCTGATGCAACCCGTCGGACCAGCGCCTCCCGGGCATCAGTCTGCCCGTAAATTCGTCGACGATGATCACCTCACCGTCTTTCACTACATAGTCTACGTCTCTCTTAAAAAGTGCGTGAGCCTTCAGACCCTGCAGAATGTGATGTACAAGCTCGATATTCGAAGGGTCATAGAGATTGCCGGCCCCGAGAAGCCGTTCAGCCTTGATGTTTCCTTCTTCGGTCAATATGACAGTCCGCGCCTTTTCGTCAATTGTGTAGTCGGTTTCCACCTCAAGCTTCGGTATTATCTTGTCGATCTTGTAATATTTGTCCGTGGATTCCTCGGAAGGCCCGGATATTATGAGCGGGGTGCGGGCTTCGTCGATCAGTATGCTGTCCACCTCGTCGACGATAGCGTAATTCAAGTCTCTCTGTACGTACTGGGAGAATTCATATTTCATATTATCTCTCAGATAATCGAAACCGAACTCGTTATTGGTACCGTAAGTGATATCCGCATTGTAGGCGACCTGTCTTTCCTCGTCGGTCAGGCCGTGAACTATGACCCCGACGCTCAGGCCGAGGAAATTGTAAAGTGCCCCCATCCACTGGGAATCTCTAGTTGCGAGGTAATCGTTGACCGTCACAACATGGACGCCCCGCCCTTCGAGGGCATTGAGATAGACGGGGAGGGTGGCAACGAGTGTCTTTCCTTCCCCCGTTTTCATCTCCGCTATCTTGCCCTCGTGCAGAACGACGCCGCCCAGGAGCTGAACATCGAAGTGCCTCATCTTCAGCACCCTTTTCGATGCCTCCCTCACAACGGCGAACGCCTCCGGCAGAATACTATCCAGCGTCTGCCCCTCACCCAGCCGCTTTTTGAATTCCGTCGTCTTATCCTGCAGCTGGGCATCCGAAAGTCCTGTCACGGAAGGTTCCAATGAGTTGATACGTTCGATTAACGGCAAGAGCCTGTTTATCTCCCGGTCATTCTTAGTGCCTATTATTTTCTTCAATATTCCAAACATAGTATTCATAATAAAGCAAAGACCGGAATATTGCAAGAAATGCTGGTATTTCAACGTCTTAGGGAAGGGGTGCTCAGCCGGAGCCCATCCTGCCCTTCGGGAGGAGCAGCCTGACCGCGGCCCCGTTGCGGTTTGAAGAAAATCAGGCAATCATGTTAAATTTCAGAAATGCAAAGAAGCGTTTTTATCTACACGTACGGATGCGTAATGAATTTATT
>JBJKPE010000244.1:0-10392 GCA_046706685.1 Thermodesulfovibrionales bacterium
GGATCTTCTGTGTTGGTGCGGTGAGCATCGTACTGGGCTCGGTGTTCGGGACGAGTCTCGGTTATGTGGTGGATGTGATAGGCAGCCTCGGCAAGGTTAAGAAGGCCGAGGAGGTGAAGGTCCGCAGCTGAAGGTCTTGGTTACCTCCCCTTGGCCCCTGTTCATGCAGGGGCTCTTTTTTTTGTGTTTAGAGTCCTGTCGGTTGAAATGCAGTAAGAAACCTTTCCCAGTCAGCCTCCGCTCTCATTTCCTCATACAATCCCCGTGTTCTCCGGTTTTCAGTTTCGGCCTCTTCAGTTTTTACAGAGTGGTTACCTCGAACTCTCCACTCAGAACTTTAGAATGTCACTTTTCCATTTTTCTTGACCGACAGATGCGGGGGACGTGATAATATCCATCATATTCTGCAACTCTGGGGGAGATAGAGCGAGCGTGGAAGGATTTTAAGTGATGACACCGCCCTCCGGACTAATTTCAGCAGGCGATCCTGGAGTTGTTTCGATAATAGTGGAAAATGCCGGAACGACGGATATCGAAAAAACGACGGACTATTCAGAACTCACGATGATTGCTCCAAAATTGAGGAGCTTGACACGCACAGGATTGACGGGATGAAGGGCCGGAGGTATTTCGGCTTCAGCAAAAATGTGGCCGTTGCCGGTTTCGTCAGCTTTTTCATGGACATTAGCTCCGAGATGATATACCCCCTTGTTCCGCTTTTTCTGGCCAACGTCCTCGGAGTAAACAAGTCGGTCATAGGCCTTATCGAGGGCATCGCCGAATCGACTGCGAGTCTGCTAAAGGTCTTCTCCGGGTGGTTTTCGGACATCGTAGGCAACCGCAAATGGCTAATGGCGGCCGGGTACGGCATCTCTACTCTCAGCAGGCCTTTTGTCGCCCTTGCAACAGGATGGCGACATGTCCTGGGCTCGCGGTTTATAGACCGTTTCGGCAAAGGAGTCCGCACGGCGCCGAGGGATGCCATAATCGTCGAATCATCCGAGAGGGCATATCTTGGGAGGGCGTTCGGCTTTCATCGCTCAATGGATACCCTGGGGGCGGTGGCAGGGCCTGCGTTGGCCTTTTTCCTTCTCAGGATACTTTCGAACGATTACCGCAAAGTCTTCTGGCTTTCGATGATACCCGGCGTCATCGCCGTGCTGCTCATAATCTTCTTCATCAGCGAAAAGAAGAAGGCCGTTGCCTCTCACGCAGAGAGACCGAAACTGACCATGAAACATTTCGACTGGAGGTTTAAAACCTTTGTCATTATTGCCGGGCTGTTTGCAATGGGCAATTCAAGCGATGTGTTTTTGATACTGAGGGCGCAGCAACTGGGAATTTCGACGGTTATGATACCTGTGGTTTATCTGCTCTTCAATCTTGTCTATTCTCTTTCTTCTCTGCCGGCCGGGATAGCGGCTGATCGATTCGGCAGCAAGAGGATCATCCTCTTAGGATTTATATTATTTGCCGTGCTGTACTACGAATTTGCGGTCGCGTCGAGCACTAAGGCCATCTGGATTCTTTTTGGGGCATACGGCCTCTTCATGGGCCTTACCGAAGGGATACAGAAGGCGTTTCTTGCCACCGTGGTACCGTCAGGTTTTAAGGCGACCGGGTTTGGAGTGTTTAACACTGTTGTCGGCATCGCCATGTTCCCGGCGAGCCTGATAGGCGGGTGGCTCTGGGATCATGTATCTCCGTCAGCCACTTTTTATTTCGGCGCAATAACGGCAGCGTTATCTGCGATAATGTTCACAGCCTTTATAATCGTTTCTTCCCGGAGAACGGCGGACTGAGGGAAACAGTATGACTTCAAGAAATAATGAGTTTCGGAAACGGTTCACGATACCGGCCCTGCCGCTTCTACTGGTCATGAGTTACATTTTAGACCTGACTGCGACCGGCAACTTTCATGCGATCACGCCGTGAGATGCTTACAGGCAGGCTCCTTTATGCAATGTTAAGGTCAAGACAAAGATAAGGAATGTTTCAGTAATGCAAATCCCGGATGCAGGAGGTATTCAGAGTCCCGTCAGGAAATCGGCTAGTTTCGCAAATTCCCGCATGCTCAGAGTTTCCGGCCTCCGGCCGGGATCTATGCCGCATGCAATAAGCTTCTCGCGCATTTCGTCCCCCAGACTTTTCAGAGAATTCGCGAGGGTTTTTCTCCTGTGCGAAAATGCTGTCTTCACAACCCGCGAGAACATTTTTTCATCCCGGACGGACACGGAAGGCCTGTCGAGTATCTTTATATGCAGGAGCGCGGAATTCACCTTCGGCACCGGCCTGAATGCCTCTTTGGGGATCACGAACTTCAATTCGGCATGCGCGAGATATTGGACCATGATAGAGAGGACGCCGTAATCTTTCCCTCCGGGAGGAGCGACGATCCTTTCGGCAACCTCCTTTTGGACTGTGAGCGTCATGGTCGAAAGACCCTTACGGGCGTCCAGGAGCCTGAAGATGATCGGCGTCGTTATGTAGTAGGGGATATTTGCCACCACTTTGAAGTCGCCGATGCCCTCAAAGGGGAATTCCAGGGCGTCGCCGTGAACCAATTCCAGGTTCGTGAGTTCCGGGAGATCGGCCCCCAGTTTCTCATAGAGCCTTTCGTCCAGTTCGATCGCTATTACTCTCCTTGCTTTCCTGCAAAGCACTCTTGTGAGGGTCCCCAGTCCCGGACCTATCTCGACCACGGTGTCGTCTCCCGTGACTCCGGCGGCATTGACGATTTTTTCGAGTATGGAACGGTCGTAAAGGAAGTTCTGACCGAGGCGGCTCTTCTTCATCTGACCCGGAGTCCCGATGCGAGCCTTATAGCCTCTATCATGCTCGACGGGTCTGCTTTTCCCGTCCAAGCGATATCATAGGCGGTCCCATGGTCGGGAGAGGTCCTGGCGAAGGGCAGCCCCACGGTGACATTGACGCCCTTGTCGAAGGCGATCATCTTCAGAGGTATGAGTCCCTGATCGTGGTACATGCAGACAACGAGGTCGGTTTGTCCCTTATATGCTTTGTGAAAGACCGTGTCGGGGGGGAATGGTCCGCTTACGGAAATCTCCTCTTTTATAGCGTCCTCCACCGCCGGCCTGATCTCCCTTTCTTCCTCGTCTCCGAACAGACCTGCCTCTCCAGCATGGGGATTCAGACCCGCGACAGCGATCCTGGGATGTTCGATTCCCAGCATCTGGCACGCCTTCTTCGCCAGTCGGATCGTCTTCAGGACTCTCTGTTTTGTTATAAGGTCGGGAACACTTCTCAGAGAGGTATGAATCGTGACGAGTATCACCTTCAGAGGTCCTCCTGCAAGCATCATCGCATAATCCTCGGTTCCCGTTAGCTCTGCCAGCATTTCGGTATGGCCCGGCCATGAAAGTCCTGCCATCCTTAATGCCTCCTTCGATATCGGCGCGGTAACGATCCCGTCGACCTTTCTGTCCAGCGCAAGCTTCACCGCTTTTCTGATATAGGCAGCGCATGCCTTGCCCCCCTTTTCAGTCGGCTTTCCTTTTTCGAATTTACTCAGAGTGCCGACATCGATGAGCTCGATGACATCCGGAGCGGGCACTCGCTCCCCGGGTTCAGTGATTACTCTGAGCCGCAGGGGGGAATCGACCAGTTTAAGAGCCTCTTCCATTACGGAGCGGTCTCCGATGACAACAGGCGAGCATAGCTCCCTTATTTCTTCAGAAGCAATTGCCCTCATTATTATCTCCGGGCCGACCCCTCCCGGGTCCCCCATGGTGATAGCGAGCTTCTTCATTCCCCGATTATCTTGACGAGCACCCTTTTCTTCCGCCTGCCGTCGAATTCTCCGTAAAAGATCTGCTCCCAGGGGCCGAAGTCGAGTTTCCCCTTTGTCACGGCGACTATCGCCTCCCTGCCCATGACCTGACGCTTCAGGTGGGCATCGGCGTTGTCTTCTCCCGCATTATGGCGGTAGCCGGATACCGGATCGTGCGGTGCGAGTTTTTCGAGCCAGACGTCGAAGTCGTGATGAAGCCCGGATTCGTCGTCGTTAATGAAGACCGATGCCGTGATATGCATGGCATTGACAAGGGCGAGACCTTCCAGTATGCCGCTTTCCCCGAGACATTCTTCGACATGAGGCGTTATGTTGATGAAGGCCCGGCGCGTAGGAACATCGAACCAGAGTTCCTTCCTGTAACTTTTCATTCAGACCTCCCGTCTTGTCAATCTCACGTTTGCCTCTCCGATCTTTGTTCAGTATACCATGACGGTATATTTCAGAGTTTCTGCCAATGCGCTCTGCTGGCGGGAATAACAGACTGTGAGGATTTTCCCGCGCCATTTTAGCAAGTTGGAGGTCAGGCTCCATATTCTCGCCCGAATATGGGGTATTTTTGGGGTATTTTGGTGCTTTTCGGGCATTTCCCCTTTACGCGCACGAGTTCCCGAAAGTAAATTATAGTCGCAAGATTATAAGCCCGTTTGTTAGGCCGAAAGGCCGACTGAAGGCTGGATTATTGAGGTAAGAAAAAAACAGCGGCCTCGACGATGGTCGGGGAAACCGGCTCTTTTCAAAATAAACCTCTAAATCTTTATGAGGAGGCATTGAGAAACGTGAAAAAAGGATTTTTCGGGTTATTGGTATTGGTGTTTCTGTCGTTGGCCGGTGTTGGTATGGCAGGTCAAGTCATGGTCTCGGGAGGCCTGGAAATATCAGGCACGCCAGGAACCGACGGCATCGTGTTTCCAGACGGCACAGCGCAGACGTCTGCGGCGAGCGGCACGGTAACAAGCGTTGAAACCGGTGCGGGTCTAACAGGCGGACCTGTCACAGGGAGCGGCACAATTTCGATTGCACCGGGGGGCGTGACCAATTCAATGCTCCAGAATTCGGGCACTAGCGTGTGGGCAGGAACAGGTTTGTCGGGAGGCGGATGGGCCGCTCTCGGCCAGTCAGTAACGCTGAATCTCGGTAATACCGCCGTAATACCGGGTTCGTATAAGCTCGGGAACTTCACTGTCGACCAGCAGGGCAGGATCACCGCGGCGAGCAGCGGCGCGCCTATAGACGTTGGCAGCGAAGTGACCGGGACCCTTCCGGTGGCAAACGGAGGCACGGGGGCCAGCACAGCGGCGGGCGCCCTTGCAAATATGGGCGGTCTCAGCTCGTCGGGGACGTATGCTGATCCTTCGTGGATAACGTCCCTTTCCGGATCGAAGATAACGGGCGACATATCCGTGGACAATATAGCTCTGCCCGTTACAACCACAACGGCAGGGATTATCAGGTCGGGGACGGACACGCTTATCCATACGTATGGCACAATGAATTTCTTTGCAGGCACAGCCGCGGGAAACCTCACGATGACGGGAAGCGACAATACGGGAACCGGATATCACAGTCTTAATGCCGACACGTCAGGCTATTCCAATACGGCAATCGGAGTCGGCAGCCTTGCATTCAACACCACCGGCTCTTCCAACACTGCAGGCGGTGAGCAAAGCCTTGTTCGTAACACCACAGGCTCCAATAATACCGCCTTTGGCGCGGAGGCCCTGATCATGCAGGATTTCGGCAATAACGGCAACGAATGGAACAGCGACAACACCGCGATCGGTTTTCAGGCGCTTTATTACAACAGGCCGGACGCAACGTCAGACGGGATTCAAAATACAGCCGTAGGTTCTCAGAGCCTCTATTCCAATATCACTGCAAATTACAATACCGCGGTCGGCTACAAGGGCCTCTATTCCAACACTACCGGCCTGTCCAACACGGCAATTGGCACTAACAGCCTCAAGAATAACGACGCGGGCAACTACAATACGGCAGTTGGCGTCAACAGCCTCCTTAGCAACACCGGCGGCCACGATAACACGGCTTTGGGTGCCGGCAGCGGGGCGGCCTACACGAGCTGCTCCCAAGATACTTTTATCGGTGACAACGCTGACGCACAATATGAATACCTCACCAATGCGACCGCTCTCGGCTACGGCGCCAAAGTCGACGCATCGAACCATGTCAGAATCGGTAACGGTTCCGTAACCCAGATCGGCGGGGCTGTGGCATGGTCGAATCTCTCGGACAGACGCGCCAAGAAAGACATCCGCGATATCACCCGCGGACTCGATTTCATCAAGTCCCTGAGGCCGGTCCAGTTCAGGCTGAAGCAGGGTAACGGCCGCCTGGACTTCGGGTTTATCGCACAGGACATCGAGGCACTGCTCGGCGATAACTACAATATCATCGGCATGGGGGGCGACGCGGCCCGAACGCTATCGCTTCGCTACACCGACTTCATCGCCCCCATGGTCAAGGCCATGCAGCAACAGCAGGCCATCATCGAGGCCCAGCAGAAATCAATCAAAAAACAAAACAGACGTATTGAAGAGCTCGAACAGCTTGTTGCCGGGATGGACAGTCGCCTTGCGGCCCTCGAAGCGCCTTCCAGGATGCCGCGAGGCAAGTAGCAAGCGCGGGGTCGATGAAGGCCGCCGCGAAGCTCCCGTAACCTCCGGGCGATCTTGAGTTCTCCTTAAGGGGCTTGTGAAGTAACGTTTCCACGATTGACTCGGACAGCGCCGGAGAAGTAAGATGAACCAGGTCGGCCGTATTGCCCTGCTTACTAAGGCAAACGGGAGTAAAGCCACATTGAGCATACGCTGTTATTCCGGCTTGCCTGCCTGCCGGTAGGCAGGTACGGAATCTTTTCGGGAATGACGAACTGTGAGGCTTTTCTTGCGACGATGTTAGTGAATTGGAATCCCGACCGGATAGCGAGAAACAACAGATATGTACAAGAAGTGGCTCGTTGCGGGTCCGTCAATAATCTATATCCTGCTGTCCTGCATTTCGTTCTATTTTCTGTATAACTCCCCTATTGCGGGGGTCAAGACAGTCTGGGACAGGAAAGACAGGCAATGGGTAGTGGAGTCTTGCGAGTCATGGAGCGGACTTAGGAAAGGCGATGTCATAAAATATATCGGCTCGACTGCTATAGGACGCCCTGGTTTGATCAGCAACTTCCTTTACCTGAAGACGCGGCAAGACGTCTTTGCATGGCTC
The DNA here is from genome assembly GCA_046706685.1 of Thermodesulfovibrionales bacterium. GTDB lineage: Bacteria > Nitrospirota > Thermodesulfovibrionia > Thermodesulfovibrionales > UBA6898 > JARRRD01. The sequence continues at coordinate 7,043 of JBJKPE010000244.1, forward strand.
AGGGTGAAAAGGGACGTCTACAACGAATTCACCGCCCATAAGGTTGTCTTTGGCATAGGAAGGGGGAAAGCGGAAACAGGCATTAATCTGAACCTCAGAAAGGCGGGTCTGTCCTTTGCGGCATCCGCCGAGATGGCGCCATTTTTTGAGGGGTTTATCTTTCTGGCGATAGGCATCATCGTTTTTTATAAGACCAGGACGGCTGAACAGAGTGTCGTCTTCTTCCTCTTATGCTTCTGCTATGCTCTCAATTCGATCTTTTATTCTTCAACGAAGCTCTACGAGCTGGCCATCACCCCCTATTTCCTGTTCCCGATGAATTTCCTCAACGCTCTGGCTTATTCCTTGGGCGCGGCACTCATGCTGCATTTTTCCCTGCTAATCCCCTCTCGGAAGAGACTCCTTGACCTGGCATGGACAAGGTGGATCATTTACGGATCATGCCTGGCAGTATTTTTCTCGTTCTATGTGAATCTCATCCACGTTTACACTATAATGGTCCATTCTCTTGCCCTCGTTTCCTTCATCTACTCCTTTATCGCGGCGAAAACGACAGTCGAGAAACAGCAGATGAAATGGATCGTCTTCGGCTTCGGCGTCCTGGTGCCGTCGATTGTCCTTTTGAGTCTCGTCCCCCAGCTCTTAACGGGCAGGCAACTCATAGACGTGACCTTTACATCAAACTTTCTCGTCTTCATTCCCCTCACGATGGCCTTTGCCATACAGAAATACCGTCTTATGGATATCGACAGGTTGATGGAGGGCACTTTTGTTTATGTCGTCACGGTCTTTACTCTCGGCGTATTCGATCTTGGATTTATCAGCCTGGCAAGCAACAAATTCGGTGAGTCGGTATCCGGACATCCGGTGGTTATCGTATTTTTCTCCTCAATAGTCATCATGTCCCTTTATGCCTCGATGAGAGACAGGATACGCAGGTTATTAAGAAGACTGTCCAAACGTGACGTCATCAGTGAAGGCCCTGTCCTTTCAGCCTTTACAGACAGCGCCGCCGGCCAGTCCCCTGAGTCCATTATTGAGTTATTAAGAAGAACAATCTTCGGCGCCTTCATGCCCGAGCCGTGCATCGCGGTAAAAAAGGGAGATCCAGGAAGCGAAGAGATATTCGGCGTGCTTGCCGGACATGTTGAACCGGTGAGCATGTGGCGACAGTCTTTTAAGGAATCCCGGTACCGGAATATTTATGTCGCACTTCCTTTCGGAAAGGGAAAAGAGACCGAATGTGCGCTCCTTCTCGGTGAATTGCCGAAACGGAGATTTTACTCGAAGGACGATATGAATATCATGAGGTCTCTACTTAAACAGGCCAGGATACTTTATGAAAACGCCTTCCTTTATGACGATAACATCAGACATTGCAAGATGATCCTCGAAGAAGAAAAGAAGCATATCCTTGAAAAGGAAAAAATACTTCGCGACCTGCATGACGGAATTGGAGGGATAATGACCAATATCAAGCTTCTTTCCGAGATAGCCAATAACTTGTCCTCGCTTCCGGAGATGAAAAAGGCGCTCGGGACCGTATCCGAGCTTTCGAAGGAGGGGCTGTCCGAGATAAGGAGCTTCATGAAGACCCTCGACGTCAAGGATGCAACATGGCAGTCTCTGACGGCTGAGTTCCGAAATTACGGAGTGAACATGGTCGAGGCGCACGGCATCAAATTCGATATGAAAAACTCCATCGATCCGGCAGTGGAAGACCCCGGCACGCTCCTCAGCCTGAATCTCTTCAGGATTTATAAGGAGGCCCTTGCCAATATTGTAAAGCACTCGGGTGCAAAGTCGGTGGCTGTGAATATGGATGTCGGAGCCGACAGGATCATTTTCTCGGTAATAGACGACGGCGCGGGTCTGAAAGAAGGGAACAGCCCCGGGAGGGGCATTTCGAACATGAAGTCAAGGGCGGCCGAAATAGGGGGGAGCTTGTCGCTGTCCCGGGACGGAGGGACTGTTTTGTATCTTGAAATCCCTCATACCCCGAAAATACCCCGATGAGTATGTGGACTAATGGCGTCCAATGAAATAAAATCAAGATCATGCGTCTTGTGATTGTTGAGGACGATTCGCTTCTTCGCTACAATCTTTCTCTCCTCCTTGAGGATGAGAAGGACTTCGATGTCGTTGGCGCCTTCGGCTCTGCCGAAGAAGCGCTGAAAAACCTGCACCGACTTTCACCAGATCTAATGCTCGTAGATCTCGGCCTACCCGGCATGTCAGGTGTTGAGCTGATAAGAGAAGCCAAAGAAAAGGCGACTGAAATCGAAATAATGGCGCATACCATTTACGAAGACAAGGATACGGTTTTTTCGGCGATAAAGGCCGGGGCCTCGGGATACCTGCTCAAAGGCAGTACGCCGCGTGAGATCATAGAGGCACTCCACAGCCTTCGCCGGGGCGGTGCCCCCATGAGTCCGAAGATCTCGCGCAAGGTTATAAGAGAGTTCCAGCAGGGTAATATCAATGATCAATATATATTAAGTCCTCGCGAAAAAGATATCCTCAGAGAGATAGAAAAGGGTATGACTTATAAGGAGATCGCCGACAAGTTCAACATAAGCCCTCACACGGTGCATACACATATAAAAAACACTTACGAAAAACTTCATGCAAAAGACAGGAAAGAAGCCCTCGTTACCGCAAGGAAAAAAGGGATAATTTAGGTCGTCGAGTCAGAAGCCCGTCGCCGGCCGTGGTTTATCTTGTCACATTACGGGGAATTTGACTGTATCCGACGGCCGGTATTATCATAATAGTCCTTATGCTCGAACCTGGAAAACAGCTTGAAATCATAAAACGCGGCGCCGTCGAGATTATCAGCGAGAAGGAGCTCCTGGACAAGCTTGAAAGGTCCTTTAGGGAGAACAGGCCTTTACAGATAAAGACCGGATTCGACCCTACCGCGCCTGACATCCATCTCGGCCATACCGTCCTCCTCGAAAAAATGCGGCAGTTCCAGGACCTTGGGCACAACGTCATCTTCCTGATCGGCGACTTTACCGGCATGATCGGCGACCCGACTGGGAAGAGCGAGACCCGGAAACCCCTGACCAAAGAAGAAGTGGCCAGGAACGCCGAGACTTACAAAACCCAGGTTTTCAGGATACTCGACCCCGAAAAGACGGAGGTCCGGTTCAACAGCGAGTGGCTCGGCAAAATGAACGCTTCGGAAATTATAAGGCTGGGCGCTTACGAGACCGTCGCAAGGATGCTCGAAAGAGACGACTTCAAGAAAAGGTTCAGGGGGCAGAAGGATATCAGCATAATGGAATTTTATTATCCCCTGCTTCAGGCTTATGATTCCGTGGCACTGAAGGCCGACCTGGAACTGG
>JBJKPE010000245.1:0-6589 GCA_046706685.1 Thermodesulfovibrionales bacterium
TCCAGGTCCTCGGCCATGAGAGCGCCGGGGTATCCCGTACCGTCAAGTCTTTCGTGGTGATGTTTGACCATCTTGACGACGTTCTTCCACGGGAACTTGATCTTGGAGAGTATCCTGTAGGAAAAGGCCGGATGTCTCCTCAGTTCAAGAAGCTCCTTTTCTGTCAGGGCTTCCCTCTTGTTGAGTAGTTCGTTGCTGATGATAAGTTTTCCCACATCGTGGAGGAACCCGGCAATGTAAATCCCTTCCACGTCGGACTCTTCCCACCCCAGTTCACGAGCTATGGCGACGGAATAGCGCGCGACCCGCTGTGAATGGTTCCTGGTATAAACGTCTTTCGCGTCTATCGCGGCCGCAAACGCCTGGATCGTGTCGTGATAGATTCGCCTCATCTCCTCATAAAGCCTCTTGTTCTCATCCACATGATGGGAGAGGTCCATGAAGAGCATATGGTGGTTGATCGTTATCGCTATCTGGTTGGCGATTACCTTCAGCAGTTCAAAATCCTCGGGACTGTAAGGCTCGGACGTGAATTTATTGCTCAACACGATCAGGCCGATGAACTCATCCCGCACCCATAGCGGCACGAATATCTCCGCCCCTGTCTGAATAACGCCGTCGCGGAAGCGGTGGAACGCTGCCGTACCCTCACCGTCGGCGAGGCTGTAAGGCTCATTCTTTTTCATCGGAAGTATATGCCCGATCCCGATCCTCAGTTTCGGCGACTCCTTCCTGTCAAATCCCTTCCTGGCTATCGGGATGATCTTCCCCTTCTTTTTCTCATACCAGAATATCGCTCCCTGTTTCGCGAGGAACGTACCCATAATAACGTAAAGCACCGATTGGATTTTGTCGGCGAAATCCTTCTCTGAAGTAATTTCCTGTCCGAGATCGGCAAGGGCCGAGATGTTGTAGAGAGCTCTCTTAAGCTCTATCGTCATACGCTGCTCCCCGGGTTGAAATGCCGGAATGCCTCATCTTCGTCTTTGAATACAAGCATGTGACTGGTGAGACCGAGCATTTCAAAGGTGTCCCTGTGAACCTTGCTCAGATTGGTGAAACAGAGGGTGCCTCCGCTTTCCTTCAGCCCTTCCATGATATGCAGGAGGAGAGAGATCCCGATACTATTGATAAAATCGGTCCCGGAGAAGTTCAGGACTATTTTTTTTATGCCCTGCGAGAGGTAGGAGTTGCACTCGTTGACGAGGCTTTCGCCGGCCAGATTGTTCAGGTATCCCTGCGGATAAAGTACTGCCACATCCCCGGCGAGCTTCGATACTACCTTAAAATTCGTTGCTTTCATGGAGCACCTCATTGGGCTTTATGTTCTTTATCAATATTACTCTCGTCCTGTCAGCTATTCTCTCGATTCTGACGTCGTCCATTATCTTGCCCATAAGCTTCAACCCCCAGCCCCTCTTGTTGTCGGAAGAGAGCTGTTTATTCGTCTCCAGGGGCTCCTCCATATCCGGTTGAAAAAACTTTCCCGGGCTTTCTATGATCATCTCCAGTTTTTCTGCGGAGACAGAAAAGCTGAGAAAGATTCTTTTATCATAGCTCCCGCTGTGCTCCGCGGCATTGATACAGGATTCGATGAGGGCCAGCTGGATCTGGTCCGTCACATCGGAACTCAGATTTATGTTTTTGCATATCTGTTCGAGCGCCCTGGCGGCGACGAGTTCCGTATCAGAAGCCATTGGAATTACCATTTCAAAAGATGAGGTTGCCGCGGCCGGAGGAAAATGCCTGGACTGTATCAATTCCCTCGCCCTTTCCCTCTTTATCCCTTCGACCTCTCTCATATGGAGGCTGTGTATGAAGTCCTGAAGCACATAATCTTTCGACTCCGAGAATGCAGGCCGCAGCATTCCGGTGAGATTGACGGCTTCCAGCACCTGCCCAAGGGAGGACTCAGACACACCGAGGATCTTCGAGAGCATCCCGGTGTCATGCAAGTCGGCATCCGGTTTCGTGGACTCCACAAGAATCTCAGAGGCTATCCTCCGGCGACGGGCGTCCGGTACGAATTCACCAAGCACCGAAGACCAGTAAAAGAAGATTTCACCCTGCGAAACTTCGTAGCTGTAACATTCCCAAAGGTCTCTCTCGGTGATTTCCTTCTTCTGCATCTTTCTGAGCGACTTCACCATATTCCTGATATATAGCGGGTTGCCGCCCAGAAAGTTCATGAATTTCAGGGAAACTTTCGGGTTGTCCCGTATCCCGAGCCCGTAGCACAGCGAGCTGAAGAGGGAATGGGCGACATCCTCCGGCAGGGGGCCGACGAACATCCTCTCGGCCTTTCCACGGAAGGAGTTGTCGGTGAAAAGAGACTCCAGGGCATCTTCGGGGGAGCCGGTCAATATATGGGGACAAAGGGAGGTATTTATTGAGCCGTCAAAGAGGCTTGCCGGTCCGGAAAGGTCGCCGGGGTCGATCTCGTAAAGCTGGTTCGCCATATGGAAATTATCGAGCATTATAAGGACAGTGCTGCCGCTCCGGGCGGCTGCCGTCAGTGGAGCAGAGATCGCCCCTAGGATCTGGTCGTGGGGATCGAAATTCCGCACCTGTCCCTCGAAGTCGTCCACAAGATCGATCAACCACCTCATTTTGAGAGAAGACATTACCGGCATGAGCTTCCCCAGAGGGACGCTCATATTTTGCGCCAGTGTCGGGTCCTTCTTAATGTGGGCCAGGTACTGCCTGACGAACCTGGTAAAGTAGTCTTTTGCAAAATGGTTTGCCTTCAGCGTCGCCCTTCGGAAGGAATAATAGAATGGTATTACATCACCGTTTTCCCAGAAGAAAATACGGTAGAGCTGCTTGAGGAGTTCGGTCTTGCCCATCCCCCGTGCACCCTCAAGGAGTACGTTGGCGGCTACCGCATTTCTGCCGGACACTGCAAGATGTTTCAGGTAGCCAATGTCTGCTTCCCTGTTGACGAAATCCTTCGAAGGGATAGAATTAAAAGGCATGACCGTCTGCCCCGTTCAGTCCCATATTAACCGGACCTCATGCACTGCACAAACTGACGACACCATGTATCTGGCCCCCAGGATGAAGAATGTTTCTTCATTATACCACGTTGTAACTACTCGGATAATTCACTACTCGGACAAAGATGCAAGATTTTGCCGCGGGCGGTGTTAGAGGGGCCCGTCCGGTTTATGATACAATCCTTCATGTCCTACGTCGATGTGGTATTTCCGGTAAGTCTTGGTCCCCTGACATACAAGTGCCCGGCGGAACTGGCCCAAATAGCCGAGCCTGGGATGATTGTCTCGGCGCCGCTGAAAAACCGGATCACGAAGGGGATACTCTGGAATGCGCGTTCTGTCCGGCCAGCTGGCGCGGTGAAGGATCTGGAGGAGATACACGGCGGCTCCCCGGTGCTGGGGGGGGGACTGATGGGGCTTCTCCGCTGGATGGCGGACTACTACATTGCGCCTGAGGGGACGGTCCTTAAGCAGACGGTGCCCAAAGAGATATTTACCATGACGAGAAGGGGAAGGAAGTCAGGAAAGGCCCGTTTCCAGTATTCGCCGCTCAACCTTACCGCTGTTTCCGAAGAGGATATCCCGGACATCAGCGGGGCGATCGCAGAGAAGAAATACAGGACTTTTCTTGTCCATGCGGGCTCTTCGATCTGCGAGTATTCGCTCGCCGGGGCACTGCTCGACACCGGCCTCAGAAATGTGCTGGTGATTCTTCCGGAAATTTCACGTGCAGACATGCTTTCAGGGGTCCTTATGGAAAGATTTCGGGACAGGATCTGTGTACTCCATGGAGAGATCGCCGCCGGGAGGCGTTCAGAATATTTGAGAGGGATACTCGCAGGCAGGCACGATATAGTAATAGGCACCGGTATGGCCCTTTTCGCCCCGATGCCTCATGTATCACTGATAATTGTCCTGCATGAACACAGTGGTTCATATAAGCGTGAAGAAGGTATCAGGTATAACATCAGGGATACCGCTGTCATGAGGGGTTATATAGAGAAGTCTGCCGTGGTCCTTACGTCCATATCGCCCTCTATAGATTCTTATTTCAACGCACTCTCCGGGAAATACTCCCTCGTAAAGTCCGGAAAGCCGGCGGCACATCCGAAGACGAGAACACTGGACATGAAATTCGAAAAGAAGGCGAGTCCCGGCATCTCAAAAGCAGCGCTTGATGCTGCGAGGAGCAGGCTGGGCGCAGGAAAAAGAATAATGTTTGTCATCAACAGGCGGGGCCACTCTACTCTATTCCTCTGCGCGGAATGCGGCCATACCGTGCGCTGCCCCTCATGTAATATCCCTCTTGTGCTGCATAAGACGGAAAGGGTCCTTAAGTGCCATTACTGCGGGTTTGTTCAGAATGTCCCGGAGAAATGCGAAAAGTGCGGGGGCCACCACCTTAAACTTCTGGGTTACGGGACACAGCAGGTCCAGGAGGATATTGCGCGGCTTCTCGGCATGGAGGCGGTCAGGTTCGACAGCGACAAGGTAAAGAAAGATTCGGAGGTTGCTGAAATTCTGAGAGATATATCGGGAGATTCGACAAAGGTGATAGTAGGCACCAGGATGATGACGAGGAGACTGGAGACCGAAAAATTCGGTCTGGCGGTGATCCTGAACGCGGACGCGTCCCTGAACATCCCCGACTTCAGGGCCACTGAAAAGACGTATATGGAGTTGTCGTCCATACACGAACTCCTGGAGCCGGGTGGACAGATGATTATACAGACGCGGTTTCCTCAAAATACGGTCTTCAGATATCTGAGAGAAGGCGATTATTTATCATTTGTCCGTGAAGAGCTGGCTGTAAGGAAGAGTCTGCGTTATCCGCCTTACTCCAGGTTGGTGCAGATAACTTTTTCCGGGAATGTGGACCTTTCCCTGGCTGAAAAAACGATTGAGAAGGCAGGGGAGAAGGTGGAGGTTCTCGGACCGGTCATCGATAAGAGCAGGAGGGGTGACGAGCGGATTACGTTTCTGCTCAAATCGGGGGAAAAGACACTGCTGAGGGCGGCCGCAAAGAAAATAATAGGTATCAGCGGGGCCGTTAAGGGCCTGAAGGTCGTGGCTGATGTAGACCCGCTCTAGTTCCGCTTTTCAATATCCTTCAGCAGCGACATGTAGACCTCCCGGACCTGTTCCCTGGTCTCTTCCCTGCTGCCGTTATTGTCTATCGTGTAATCAGCCAGTTCCTTCTTTCGGCTGATCGGCATCTGGGATTTCAGTCTGAGCAGGGCATCCCGGTGAGAAATCCCCGCCTCCTCCAGTCTCCTGATAGCTGTTTCCTCCGAAGCGTATACTGTTATGACCTTCCGGAACCTTTCTCCGTAATTGCCCTCGAACAGGAGAGGGACTTCGACTATTACAATACGGCCTCTGTCCCGCATGCTTTTGGCAAAGTCGTCCACCTTCTCAAGAACCAAAGGGTGGAGCAGGGACTCGACGCTTTTTCTCAAGCCCGTGTCATTGAATATCCTTTCGGCCACTGCCTTTTTGTTAAGCCTGCCGTCGCGGTCCATCACGCCCTGACCTAGCAACTCGTTCATCGCGTAAGCTACTCCGTTTTCCCGGAGGAGTGCATCGACAATACGGTCGCTTTCGAGAGTAGCGGCGCCGAAGTCCCCGAACAGCGAGAGGACGAAACTCTTTCCCATTCCGTAATTTCCCGTCAGTCCCGCGATTAACATGGACTTATTATATTCCTTTTCTCCGAAATTGACGCGATTTCAATATCTGAGTTATATTAATATGTTAAGTTCAGTTACGGAGGTATTAGCAGGATGCCTATCTACGAATATCGATGCGAGGGATGTGGTAAGCATCACGAGATAATGCAGAAAATAACGGATGCTCCGCTCACGGCATGCCCGGATTGTGGCGGGGATATGAAAAAACAGATCTCCAATACGTCCTTTGTCCTGAAGGGGACAGGGTGGTACGCCACGGATTACGGCTCGGACAGGAAAAAGAGTGACACCCGGGAACCCAGGAACCGGAGCGATAAGACCACCGACGCGGCCGGGGGAAAGAAGGAAGCGCCAAAAGGGGCAAAGACCGAAAAGAAATCCGGGGCAAAGGAAGCAGCGGTCTCGAAGTAGTGACTCCGGCTCACGCACATATCCCCTATCAGAGGATACCTGAATATATCGATTTGATAAAGCGGCACTCCCTGAACCTGGAGATATATTTCAGGTCTGCTTCACTTGACTCGACATCTTTGTCTGACATTGCCGGATTGAAAAAAAAGCTTGACTACAACCCCGATCTTTCCATTCATGCACCTTTTATGGACCTGTCCCCGGGGGCGGTGGATTCCATGGTGCGCGGCGCAACGATGGAAAGGTTCCGGCAAATTCTCGACGTTGCGGAGATATTGGGGCCGAAGACGGTTGTTTTTCATTCAGGGTATGAGAAGTGGAAATATGCCCTGAACGTGGACCTCTGGCTGGAACAGAGTCTTATGACCTGGCGCGAGATCGTCAAGAGGGCCGCCGGGATCGGGGTGAAGGTGGCGATAGAAAACATATTCGAGGACGAGCCGTCGAATCTGAAGCTCCTGATGGAGAATATGAACTCCGCCGACTTCGGCA
>JBJKPE010000246.1:0-6584 GCA_046706685.1 Thermodesulfovibrionales bacterium
ATGGATTCCCGATTACTACCTCGGGAATGACGACAAATAGATTTCTGAAAGCTCCTGCATAAAGTAATGCTTGCTCGGCTCAACCGTTCGCGTGTCTGCTCTTGTAATCCTCTATCGCTTTTTTCAAAGCGTCGGCGCCAAGATTGGAACAGTGCATCTTCTGGGGAGGAAGGCCGCCCAATTCGTTGGCAACCGCCTCCTTCGATATGGCAAGAGCCTCGTCGAGCGTCTTGCCCTTCACCATTTCCGTCACCATGCTGCTCACCGCTATGGCGGCACCGCACCCGAAAGTTTTGAACTTGGCGTCCACGATTCGCCCGTCTTTCACCTTAATATAGATCTTCATTGCATCCCCGCAAGTGGGATTTCCTTCTATTCCTACGCCGTCGGGTTCTTCCATGTCCCCCACATTCCGCGGGTTCATAAAATGGTCCATTACTCTTTCACTGTACATTCTTCTCCACCTCCCTCTCTGTCCCCCCACCCCTGCGCATAGGGGGATATTTCTCTCAACCGTTTAATAACCGCCGGAAATTCATTCAGCAGGTGATCCACATCTTCAGCCGTGTTTCCCATTCCCAGGCTAAACACGATCGACCCCTGGGCAAGACTTGAAGAGATTCCCATGGACAGAAGCACCGGGGAAGCCTTCAGCGCCTTTGAAGAACAGGCGGACCCGCTGGCCGCAAAAATCCCTTTCCCGGCAAGAAGAAGAAGCATTGCCTCCCCCTCGATAAACTCCGCGCAGAAACTGGCGTGGCCGGGCAGCCTTCTCTCCCTGTCGCCCGTAAGATAAACGTTCGGCACCCCGGAAATCGTGTCGATTATCCTGTCCCTTAGAGGCCGCAGGTACTCCATCCTCTTCTGCATATCCGCCTTCGCAAGTTCCGCCGCCTTTCCCATCCCGACGATAGCGGGGACATTTTCGGTGCCGGCCCTTCTGCCTGATTCCTGAATGCCGCCGTAGATCAGGGGAACGATCCTCGTGCCCTGCTTTACATAAAGCGCGGACGCGCCCTTCGGGCCATAGAATTGATGGGCCGACATGCTGAGCAGGTCGACCCCGAGGTCCTTCACGTCAACGGGAATGTTCCCGGTCGTGGCGACAGCATCGGTATGAACCGTGATATTCCTCTCCTTCGCCACCTTCACGATCTCCTTTATTGGTTCGATCGTCCCCACCTCGCTGCTCGCATGGGTTACGGAGATCACAGTCGTCTCCTTGGTGACGGCCTTTTTCACCGTGTCGGGGTCCACTATTCCGTTCCTGCCGACGGGGAGGTATGTCACCGTAAAACCGCTCTTTTCCAGGAACCTCGCCGAATTCAGTATCGAATGATGCTCCATCCTCGAAACCAGCAGATGCCTGCCTTCGTTCTGCCTGGCAAGAGCGATACCCCGCAGTGCGAAGTTGTTGGCCTCGGCGCCGCTGGCAGTGAAAATGATCTCGGCCGACTTCGAATTCACGAGTGCCGCAACCTTCTCCCTGGCAAGCTCAATCGCCTTCTTCGCCGTACCGCCGTATTCGTAGAGGCTCATCGGGTTGCCGAATTCTTCCTTCAGGTAAGGCATCATCGCGTCAAGAACATCGGGGTGCAGCGGGTTCGTTGCGACATGATCAAAATAAAGCTTTTTCATACTCACCTCGTGCGCTTCTTTATATAAAATTTGAAGAAATCGCCGGAATCTTCCATGCCGAGGAACTCGTTCCCTGTCTTGTCGCACCATGAAGGGATATCTTCGAGTGCTCCGTCATAATCGGTCATGATCTCAAGTATCTGTCCCGGCTCAAGTTCTTTCATCTGCTCCTCTAGTTTCAAAAGATGCATAGGGCACATCATGTATACGATGTCCGTAGTTACGTCCGGTTTTACATTCTCGACAAATTTCATTGCAGAGATGTCGACGCTGCGACGCCCTTTTCCTTTCTTTTCCCTCGCCCGCTGCTTCTTCCGCCTATCCTGATCAGCTCATTTCCTTCCAGGAGGTCCCGGAGGCTCATGTTGTCAAGAAAGGCCTCGATGTTTTCTCCGAGGGCCTTCCAGAGGAGGTGGGTAACGCATCCGTCGACCCTCATGCACCCCTCTTTCGGGTCCAGACAGGAAGTGATGGCCACCGGACCTTCCAGTTCCCGCAGTATTGCGCCGATACTTATATTGTCCGGGTCTCTGCCGAGGACATAGCCGCCGCCGGGTCCCTTGACGCTGGTGATAATTCCGGCTTTACGGAGCGTATTCAATATCTGCTCAAGATATGCCACCGATACATCCTGGCGCTTCGATATCTCCTTAATAGTGATAGGCCCTTTTTTATACCCTTTGGCTATCTCGAACATCGCCCTTACTCCATACTGTCCCTTCGTCGACAACCTAAGCATAATATAAATTAAAATAGTTTAGTAATTCTGTCAAGTATTAATGCCGACGGGCAGCCCTCTTTTAAACCGTTTATGTCGTGAATGTATATTTTTCGTAGACCGCTATGTAAAAGGTATATAATCCTGAAGTCTCTTCCGCACCTTGTAGCCCGTAAGAAAGCCATTTTAATTTTTCCATTTCCAGTGGCATTATCTTTGCATCGCCAGCAAGTTGGGAGAGACACGTGTCATTGAAGAAAGAAGAAGATGCCGTCGCACTTGGGACCGGTACTGTCTTACTGCTGGACGACGATGAAATGATCATCAAGCTGGCCACCGAGATGCTTCAGGCTCTGGGCTACACGGCGGAAGCAGTCACAACAGGCGAGAAAGCGGTTGAACTTTACAGACTCCGTAAAGAAGAAGGAAGTCCCTTCGAGGCGGTTATCCTGGATATATACCAGCCTGACGGCATGGGGGGAGAGGAGACCATGAAGAGTCTTCTTGAATATGACTCCGGCGTTAAGGCCATAGCATCTTCCGGGCTTGTAGACGACAAAACTATGACTGCCCCCAGGGCTTACGGATTCCGAGGAGCCCTGCCCAAGCCATACGATATGAGTCAACTTCGTTCCGTCCTGCGAGAGGTCATAGATTGGAAAGACAGAAGGAAGGACGTGCGTCATGGCGTCGTTGCCAACTTTAGCTTTATTGTAGGTGGTGGATCTGATGATATGCGTGAGGGTATTACTATTAATATATCGAAGAACGGTTTCGGGTTCCTGACGGATGAGGCTTTTGCGCAGGGGCAAGACATTATGGTGACAAAACATGATCTGCCCAACGTTGCAGGATATAAGGCGAAGGTGGCCTGGGTGAAAAAGGGACCTGCATATTATAGCGTGGGAGTGGAATTTGTCACGGCCTGATACTTCTACGGCTATATAATTGAACTCTCTCTACTCCCTATGCTTCTCTGCGGTAAACTGTCATAAAGAAAAGATCATGCCGGCCGCCCCGTCATTCACACTCACCGGAGAGGGCCCTGATCTCGACTTTATCCCCGGTCGAGATGTTGTATACAGCGGACGCGTTTCCACCGTTCATGAAGAACTCAAGGTACCCGGAGCTGTTGACCAGCGAATATAATCCCTTGTCCTCCGCCTGTGAATAGAAGTCCTTAAGAAGAACTTCCCTGTCCCGGAAGGTTATCTTGAAAGTGGAAGGACCCGCCTTTCCGCAAAGCCCGCGGATATCTCCGCTTCTGATATTGGTCATGGCATTGCCGAAGGTGTCTATGTGGATGACTTCTCCCTTCAACATACCTTCTGCCGTGACATCAGGGAATGGGACATCGAAAGTTTGATAATCCGAGAGCGAATCTCCGAAGTCAGACATTCCCACCCCCAGGGAAAGCCACGCTGCAACGGGAGCAAAGAGGTCCCTTCCCTGAAATGTAGGACTCTCGGGAGAAAGGAAATACCGGCCGGCGGTGATATGCACTACTAGGGGCGCCTCCCGGCTGAATCTGTACACATAGGAGAAGACGCCGTTATCGGGTCCGATAAAGTACTGAGAGTTCGCGCTGACCATCACCGGCCTCCTGCCGGAGCCGACCCCCGGGTCGACGACAACTATATGGATCGTATCCTCCGGAAAATATTTATAGCTCATACCGATGGAGAATGCGGCCTCTTTGATATTTTGTGGTGCAATGCCGTGGGTAAGGTCAACTATCCGGGCCATCGGATTGATATTGAGGATCACGCCCTTCATGACGCCCGCGAAGGGGTCTTTATATCCGAAGTCCGTCGTCAGCGTTATGACAGGTTCATTTTCCCGCATCTGCATTATAGTTGCACAATAATTCAGAGAAGGCGGGTGTGCAGAAAAAGATCCATATCCTGCGCGGCACCGCAATGTACCCCGATAGTGACGGATGCCTCATGCGGTAAATCACCGAACGTCATGCCTGCGGTTTCCGTGATCAGAATAAATTCTGCCGACATATATGGTCTTTATATGCAGGTACGCCCTCTCCTTAATCCTGCATTAGAGTCTACGCATCCGGTCAGAGAACCGATATGTTCGATCTTCTCCCTTTCCATGTAGGCAACTATACCATCCAATATCTCTATCGCCGCCGTCGGCCTCACAAAGTTTGCCGTTCCCACCGCCACGGCGGATGCCCCGGCGATAAGGAACTCTACGGCGTCGTCTCCGTTCATAATGCCCCCCATACCTATAACGGGGATCCCGACAACGCGGGAGACCTCGTACACCATCCTTACAGCCACAGGCTTTATCGCCGGCCCTGAAAGCCCTCCAGTAACATTCCCAAGCACAGGCCTTCTTGTTCTTATATCGATAGCCATTCCAGTGAGCGTATTGATCAGAGACAGCGCGTCCGCCCCCGCATCTTCGGCTGCGTGTGCCATTACTGTTATGTCGGTAACATTTGGGGACAGCTTTACAATAAGCGGCAGGTTTGTGGTCTTTCTCACCGCGGACACAACTTCAAAAGTCACCCGCGGGTCAGTTCCGAATATGCACCAGCCGGCCTGTTTATTAGGACAGGAGATGTTCATTTCGAGGCCGTGGATGCCTTCCACCGAACTCAATCTTTCCGCCGCGGCCGCATATTCCCCAACCGAATCGCCGAAGAAATTTACGATCACGGCCGTATCAAACCGCCGGAGGAAAGGCAGCTTTTCCCTGATGAAAGTTTCTATCCCTACGTTCTGCAGTCCTATCGCATTCAGCATTCCCGCGGCGGTTTCAACAACACGCGGCGGGGGATTGCCATCCCTGGGCTGAAGCGACAGGCCCTTCACGACCACCGCTCCGAGCCTGCTCAGGTCCATGAACTCGGCATACTCTTCGCCGTAGCCGAACGTGCCGGAAGCGGTCATGACGGGATTCTTGAGTTTTATTCCGGCTAACTGCACTTCAAGGTTCATGCGTCACCAGATTATCTCCGCAGCGTCAAATACCGGTCCTTCCTTGCAGACCCTCTTGTAGCCGCTTTTCGTCTTTACCACGCAGCCCAGGCAGGCGCCGAGCCCGCAGGCCATGTTCTCTTCGAGAGAAATATACCCCTGAACGCCGAGTGAAACGGCGGTCTCCGCAATCCCCCGCAACATGGGGACCGGACCGCAGGCGTAGACTACCGGAGCCTTCGACCCGCCTGAACGGCGGCCCATGAAATCGCGCAGAACATCCAGCACTGTCCCCTTGATCCCGCACGAGCCGTCATCCGTACAGAGGACCAGATTTTCATATATGCCGCCCAGCTCCCCGGCCAGAAAAAGCTCGTCCTCCATCCTCGCTCCGTAAAATACATGACAGCTGTCAGACAGTCTCTCAGCCAGGGAAAATACGGATGCGATGCCGATCCCTCCGCCTATGACGACAGGTATCTGATCTTCCAGCGGGAGAGGATAAGAATTGCCGAGAGGTCCGATGATCTCCAGGACTTCCCCCTCCCTCATCGAACTCAGCAGTGAGGTGCCTTTGCCTCTCACCCTGTAGAGGAGCTGCAGGCCCTCCGGTATTCTCCTGAAAAGGCTGAAAGCCCTCTTCAGGAGCGGATCGTAGCCTCTGCCTGCCCCGACCATGTAGAACTGTCCCGGGGACGGTTCGGCCATCTCATCCAGGTTTATCAGAGAAAGCAAATTGTGGTTTTGATGCAAAGGCCGGTTTTCTTTGATACGCGCCCTGAAGTACCTACTCAAAATTGATCTCTAGGACCTCGTATTCAATCGTCCTTGCGGGCGCCTTTATGACCGCTGTGTCTCCCACATCCTTGCCGAGCAGAGCCCTTCCAACCGGCGAGCTGATAGATATCTTGCCTTTTTTCACATCAGCCTCCTCCGGCCCCACGAGGTTGAAGACGTACTCCTCATCCGCGTCCACGTCCAGAACTTTTACCGTAGCCCCAAAGCCGATCTTAGTCTGCCTTATCTTGGAGGGGTCGATCACGTCGGCAAGGGCTATCTTGGATTTGAGCTCCTGTATCCTGCCTTCCAGAAACGACTGCTTTTCCTTAGCGGCGTGATACTCCGCGTTCTCCGAAAGGTCGCCGTGAGCACGCGCTTCAGCAATGGCCTGTATATTCTGAGGACGCTCCACTTTCAGGAGCCTTTCCAGCTCCTCCTGTAACTTCTGATAGCCCTGGGGTGTAAGCGGTACCCTCTGCATGTTTGACTCCTTCGCCGTAAGATAACGT
>JBJKPE010000247.1:0-4807 GCA_046706685.1 Thermodesulfovibrionales bacterium
TGTCATTCCAGCTCGCCTGCCTGCCGGTAGGCAGGTCTGGAATCTTTCAGAAGGATTGCGGACAAGCCGCAATGACGGCCATTTATGCACTTACAGCAGGACTTTGGTTGTCCCTGTATTTATGTAAGGAAGCGTTGGCGGCGCTATCTAGTGGGGGAGCGGATTCATCATCAGGGCTTCGTAGAGGTCGGCATCCCTTCCGTAAATGTCCTTCCGAAACTCCGCCGATCCGTCCTTATCGACCCAGGCAGTAACATAGACTATATAAACGCCCACCGGATGGGGCAAGCGGACCTCCTGAGTCTCACCCTCTTCTATAGCCGCGACGATATCCTCTTTTGTCCAGCGAGGATCGGCTTTCAATAAGAACTCGGCAAGCTCAAGCGGTTTTTCTATGCGAATGCACCCGTGGCTGAAGGTGCGCACATTCTCCGAAAAGAGGTTCTTGGCAGGGGTATCGTGAAGGTATACATTGAATTTGTTAGGGAACATGAATTTGATGCGGCCAAGAGGGTTGAGAGGCCCCGGTTCCTGGCGAAATCTGAAATTCAGGTTACCGGCCCTGATCGAACCCCAGTCTACGGTGTCCGGGTCGACTTCTTCCTCGTTGTCACCCCAGCCCCTAATGATAGTGATATGCTCCCTTTTGAGATAAAGAGGGTCCTTCCTTACCTTCGGGAGTATCTCCTTTGTGGCAATGCTGTCAGGAATGTTCCAGACGGGGTTCAGTACCAGGTAGGTCATCTTTCCCCTGAAAACAGGCGTATCCAGGTAAGGTTTTCCCACCACCACTTTCATGGATAGTACGACATTTCCCTTTTCCACAACATGGAGTTCAAATCGGGCGATGTTTACTATCAGATAAAGGTCACCCCTGTCCCCGTCGCTCCACCGCATACGTTCCAGATTGACAACGAGCTGTTTTATCCTATCACTTACAGGAAGATTCAGCGCTTCGATTGTGGAAGGTCCTACAATGCCGTCGGGCTTCAGACCGTGCCTCTCCTGAAATCTTATTGCCGCCTGCTCAATGCTGGCGTCAAACAGATCCCCCGAACCCATGGACCGCTTGTCGAGGAGGTCACCCAGAAAAAAAAGCCTTTCTCTTATCCCTGGAATCCTTGCCGACCTCATGCCCTTCTTTAGTATCCGGCTACCGGGAAGCGGCGGCTGATCGTCTTTCTTTGCCATTTCCCTGTATTTGGCGAGGGCCTTCCTGAGAGCGGAATATTGCGGTGTTCGGGGAGTGAGTTCGCGAAGGGTCTCCTCGATGGTGTGCGTGCCGAGCGCATTAGATAGGAGCAGCGCCAGATCCGTGTCCGCGGGAAGCGACCATTGGGGCTCGAACGTCACAGGATTGACGCATCCTGCCGAGAGGTGGTGCGCCAGTGTGAAAAAAGAGTCGCTGAGAAGCAGATCCAGATCGACCAGGATTTCCGGGTCGACAAATGATCCCTTCTCTTTGATAGTGTAAGCCCTCCCAAGCAGGTCTTCTATCATTCTGAGGTGGTAATTCTCCGGCGTCAGCCCGTCATCCCGGGATTCCCTGATCGCCCTTATCATCTCCTCGGCATCGGCAAAACCGTTCTTCCCGAACCACGCGGGTTCAAAATTTCTCTCCTTATAAAAGCCTTCCAGCGTTTCCAGAGAAAAGATCTTTTCGTTATCAGGAGGTGAGGGCGTATGACTTTGGAAGCCGATTAGGTGATTTCTTATGAGTCCTGCGACCTGTGCATAAGGATAGTTCGGAACAGGCCTTTCCTTCGCAGAAAGAGGGGCGGGGCCGCACAGGAAAAATATCGAAAACAATATTGTAATGCATCCGTATCTGGAGATGTTCCGTAAACCCGCCATTTCTCACCTTCATTGTAGCAGGGAATGGGCAAAAAGAAAGGTTATACAATCCAGATCTTGCCATGGGCGGGAAGAAAAGAAATGAAGAGAACTGAATGTAATCCGGGGCGAGAGAAACTCTTCCCGTGTTTCGGCCGCCTGACCAGCCACCTATGCGGGAGGCGTCCTTAATGTAAAAAAGAACCGGAACCACTAAAATAGACTATTGAAATATCAGGGGTCTCAATGAGGAAGTTCGAGTGCCGCAAAAAACTAGGCGCGTGGTTTCCTGTGGATGAGGTAATCCCGTCTCTGAAGGAAGCGCTGGCAAATAATGCTCAAGCCGTCCTTCATGCCCCTCCTGGTGCAGGAAAGACAACGCGTGTGCCGCTGGCCCTGCTTGACGTAATAACGCCTGAGCAAGGCAGGATAGTAATGCTCGAACCGCGGAGGATAGCAGCCGTTTCGGCGGCCCGCTGGATGGCGAGGATGCTGGGGGAAGAGGTGGGTCAGACGGTTGGATACACGATCCGCTTTGACAGGCAGGTCTCTCAGTCGACAAGGATAGAGGTCGTAACCGAGGGCGTTCTTACCCGTCGTATCCAGTCTGATCCGGCTCTTGACGGAGTGGGGATGGTTATATTTGATGAGTTCCATGAGAGAAGCCTCCACGCGGACCTTGCACTGGCCCTCTGCCTCGATATAAGGAAGGCCCTAAGGGAGGACCTCAGGCTACTTGTAATGTCGGCGACGCTTGATTGCGGGCCTATTGCCTCTCTGCTCGGGGACGCCACGGTGCTCGCTGCGGGCGGCAGGGCATTTCCGGTAGAAGAGCGCTATCTTGCCGGCAACCGGGAGAAATATCTTCCGGAAAAGGTGGCGGATGCGGTGAAGACCGCAGTAAAGGATACGACAGGGGACATCCTCGTCTTTCTGCCCGGATCAGGTGAGATAAGGGCCTGCGCTGGAAAAATCGGTCTATTGGGTGACTGGGCGGGCGGCATTTCCATTCATCCGCTTTACGGGGATCTGCCTTTCGAGGAGCAGGAACGCGCGATTCTGCCGTCGAATAAAAGAAAGATCGTCCTGGCTACGAACATCGCAGAGACAAGCCTCACCATAGAGGGTGTAGGCGTCGTTATAGACAGCGGTCTGACCCGCCGTCTTCAGTATGACCCTTCGACTGGAATGAACCGGCTTATGACCGTCTCTGTTTCGCAGGCTTCGGCCGTGCAGCGCGAGGGAAGGGCGGGAAGGCTGGGACCTGGCATCTGCTATCGCCTTTACAGCCGGCATGCCTATCGGGCGATGGTCCCCTTCGCGCCTCCTGAGATACTCATTTCGGACCTCGCAGCTTTGGTCCTCGAACTTGCGGTATGGGGCGTTAAGGACCCTTCAGCGCTCTCCTGGCTCGATCCGCCGCCTTCGGCGGCGTGGGAGTCTGCGCGGCGATTACTGATGGGCATCGGCGCCCTCGACGCGGAGTATTCGGTCACGCCGGCGGGTAAGGCTATGGCCAGCCTGCCCCTTCACCCCAGGCTCGCAAGGCTGATTCTCAGGGCATGCGATCTCGGGTGTCCGCGTCTCGGTGCGGACCTTGCCTCCCTGCTCTCGGAGCGTGACATACTGAGACGGAATGGGCCGGGCAGATTTCAGGGAAGCCAACCGGACATCACGGAGAGGATCGAAATGCTGTATCAGTCGAGGAAGGGGAAAGAGATAGTCGGTGGGGATTCATGGGCTCTTCGCACCGTTGAGAAGACCTCGGGGCAGCTTCTACGCGTGGCACGTGGCAGGTCAATAGGGGTGGGCCGGGAGACCGCCGATGTGGACATAATAGCCCGGATTCTCATCTCGGGTTTTCCCGACAGGCTGGCGAAGAGGCGGGAGGAAGGCGCAGGCCGCTTTCTGCTCGCCCAGGGAAGAGGGGTCAGGCTTTCGCCGGAAAGTACCTTGAGCGGGAGCCGGTTTATCATCGCGCTTGCCCTCGATGCGGGCGAGAAGGCGGAAGGGATTGTCCATATGGCGGCCGGCATTGCGGAGGAAATCATTCGCGATGACTGCGGAAAGCAGATAGAAACCATCCGACGGGTCGAGTGGGACAAGAACCACGGGAAGATCGCTGCGACTATAGAGGAGAGGATCGGTTCGGTCCTCCTGACGGCGCGGACATTCAACCCCTCCGACGAGGAGTGTATCCCGCTTCTCTGTGAAGCTGTCCGGTCGGATTGCGGCATGCTTCACTTCAGCATCGAGGCAAGACAGTTTCAGGCCCGGGTTTCTCTCATGCGCAGGGTTTTCCCCGAAGAAGAGTGGCCGGACCTTTCCGATGAACGCCTTACCGCAGCGCCCCGGGAATGGTTACCGCCCTGGCTGACCGGCATTCGTAACGCACAGGGGCTTTCAGCTATCGATCTCACGGCGGTACTGAGGTCGCAGCTTTCATGGGAGCGGCTGCGGATCCTGGACGAACGGGCGCCTGTCTCTATCCCTGTGCCCAGCGGTAGCCGCGTGGTTCTGGATTATACAGGGGAGACGCCGGTGCTTGCCGTTAAGCTTCAGGAGATGTTCGGTCTTGCCGATACTCCTGAACTTGCCGGTGGCAGGGTGAAAGTACTCCTCCACCTGCTATCGCCGGCGCGCAGACCGGTCCAGATTACGCGGGACCTGAAGGGCTTCTGGAACAGTGGTTATAAGGAGGTGAAAAAAGAACTGAAGGGCCGGTACCCGAAGCATCCCTGGCCGGACGATCCATGGAACGCCGTTCCCACACGAAAGACAAAAGCGAAAGGAGGATAATACCCCTCCGGAACCTGCCTGTCATCGCCAAGCGCTGCAAGGACAACCAGCCCACTTTATTCACAAATTTTCCTGAATGCCGGAAGGGCATAGTGTTTGAGCGGCTTTACCTGCCCGATACTCATGCAGTGTGTCTCTGATAATAAAGAGGGCAAGTTCCTCGGAGCGAAGCGAG
>JBJKPE010000248.1:0-3795 GCA_046706685.1 Thermodesulfovibrionales bacterium
GCGCTGAATTATAATAGCAGTTCGCGGAGAGGTGCCAGAGCGGTTGAATGGGACGGTCTCGAAAATCGTTGTGGGGGCAACTCCACCCAGGGTTCGAATCCCTGCCTCTCCGCCATCATTTTATGGCAGTGCCAGCCCGCTTTATTCATAAACTTCGATCGTTAAGCACCGTACCAAGGCGGGATAGAGGGTTCGAACGGTTTCTTTTGCCGATAGTCCGCAGTATGCATATGGAAAATGAGAAGGCAAAAGCCTCGGAGCGCAGCGAGCCTGCCTGCCGGCAGGCAGGAATGAGAGAGGAGCCTCTTGTCCCGCCGCTCATACAGGAATAATCCGGGCTACCCGGTCGCCTTCTTGAAAAGTTTTTCCTCGTACTTGGGAAATTTCTCGAGGCAAAAGGGTTTCTTTCTCATCTCGTTCAGTTTCAGCAGCTTGAAATTCAGTTCCCTGATCTTCCTGAGGCGCTCTGTGTCCTCGTCTATGGTGTCGATGAGATCGCGCAGGGACAGGATTTCCTTTTTCAGTTCAAGTTCCGGCGGGATACATCCCGCGTTCTTCAATATCCGGTAGCCTGCGCGAAGGTCTTCAGGTATCCATGTCTCGTCCTCAAACTGCAACGGCTTGCCCATGCCTTCGAGGTTATCGAATTCGCCGTTTTCTATAGCCTCCCTGATTCTCTGCTCAGCTATCTTGAAGAATATCTCCACGAGTCCTGCCTCCGGGTGCCTGCCGCTGTTGATGATGAAAAGGCGGGCGCTTTCCCTAATGCGTCGGCTGTTCTTTCACCTGGACGACTCTGAGCGGCATGGAATGAATCAGTTCATTGTCGACAAGGTTTTCTATCCAGTAGGTGCCGGGTTCCTTGAAATTTATGTTCAGGTGGACCGAAACGTCCCGGTGCCTGAAATTAACGTCGTTCAGTTTCATTTTGGAGGAGGTTTCGCGCAGCACCGTTTTCCGGTCGGGCCCTATGAGCCTCATCTTGAGATCGAACTCCCCTCTTCCTTCACTCCATTCGGTCACAACGGCCAGCCTGGGGTGGATCGCCGGAAATTTCGTCGCATAGATGTTCTCAAACAGCCCCATGAGGCTGATTTTCCCGCCCATTTCCTGCCGCACGTCGTCACAGATGATGGTGAAACTGACGGTCGGTCTTGTCCTTTCGGTCATACACCCTCCTTTGACATATCAGGCATTTACCCTCTTTCATTATTTACCAACTACACCCATTTTTTCAAAAAGAGCGGCACGAAGAAGATCGCAGCCGCAGTCAGTACTATGCAGGCCCCGGGAGCCACGTCATATTGGTAAGAGATAAAGAGCCCCGCTATTACCGAGACCGCGCCGACGATACAGGAAAGGAAGATCATCGAAAGCAGACCTTTCGCAAAGAGCCTTGCCGTGGCACCCGGGATCACCAGAAGTGCGGCGACCAGGATCACCCCCACTATGCGGATCGATATAACGATCGATATCGAAAGGGCGACGAGGAAAAGAATGTTCAGGACCTTTACGCGTATGCCGCTGACCCTTGCCAGTTCCTCGCTATAAGTGATGAGAAAGAATTCCTTCAGGAAAATCAGCATCAGGGCTGTCACGGGTATCGACACGGCCACGGTGAGAAGGATGTCCCCGTCAGTGATCGCGAGGATGTTCCCGAAGAGATACCCGAAGAGATCGACGTTGTAGGCCTTGGAGAGGCTTACAAGCGCAATCCCCAAGGCCATGGAAACGGAGTAGAAAATCCCTATCGAAACGTCTTCCGATATCTTTCCCTTCCTCCCGGTCGCCTCGATGCCGAGCGCGATCAGGACGGAATAAACGATCGCTGCAATCAGCGGATTGACGCCGGTAAAAAATCCTATGGCCACCCCGCCGAAGGCCGCATGAGAGATCCCGGCGCCTATGAAGGACATCTTCCGGAGAACGATGAATGCCGAGATGATGCCGGTCAGGAGACTGACGAGGAGACCTGCAATAAAGGCCTTCTGCATGAAGGGGGAACTGAGGATTTCGATCACCGCTGTCTCAGCCTCTCGCATTTGTCGCAGACATCGGAATGGACGAGCAGGTCTACGCTCTTGCCGTAAAGAGATTTCATCACCGCGTCATCGAGCGCGCCGAGCGGGTTGCCGTGATAGTGTAGGCTGATGTTCAGGCAGGATATCTCATCGACGTATGCGGTGACGCTGCCGATATCGTGGGAGACCATCAGGATGGTCAGGTTCATTTTCTTCTGGAGTCCCTTGAGCAGGTGGTAGAAGTCTTCCTGGCCGACGACATCGATGCCGGTGCTCGGTTCGTCCAGCACCAGGATTCTCGGGTCCGAGGCGAGCGCCCGGGCTATCGAAATCCTCTGCTGCTGCCCTCCCGACATATGGCTGTACTGCGTGTCCCGGAGGTCTTCAACCCCCATTATTGAAAGGCAGTGCAATGCCTTTTCCCTGTCTTTCTTCCCCGGCCATTTCAGGAAGCCGGCCGCCCGGTATCTTCCCATGAGTGCGATGTCGAGCCCCGTTGCCGGAAAATGGGGATCTATATTCTGGTGCTGGGGGAGATAACCGAAGACCCCGCCTTGAGCGAGGGCGGACTCCGGGCTCTGCCCGAATACCTTTATGCTGCCTGATGTCGGTTTGAGAAGCCCGAGGATCGTTCGGACGAGGGTGGTCTTACCGCCTCCGTTGGGTCCGACGATGCCGAGGAATGCTCCTTCTTGGAGGCTGAAGTTGATGTTCCTCAGCGCCTCCTTTCCCTTCACAGCCACGAATAAGTGTTCTATGTCGAGGGCCCTGCTCATCTCATGGCCTTTTCCATCATCGCGAGATTATATTTCATGAGACCGATATAGGTCTCCCTGCCTCTCTCACCCCCGACCGGATCGAGCATCAGGACCCTCGCCCCCGCCTCCTGCGCGATCGCATCGGCTATCTTCGGGCTGAACTGCGGTTCCGCGAATATGACCTTCGTCTTCATCTTCCTGACAGCGTCCAGAATACGCTGGACATGTTTCGGCGTCGGTTCTTTCCCGGGGGCCTCTTCGATCACCCCTGAGACCTTCAGCCCATACCTCTTCGCAAAATAGTCCCAGGCGGGGTGGAATGTCACATAGTCCCTCGTCCGGAAGGTCTTTACCGTCTGAGCGATCTCCCGGTCGAGGGCGGCAAGTCTCGAAATGTAAGCTGCGGCATTTTTGCGGTAGAAGGAGGCGTTCCCCGGATCTGCGGCCTCAAAGACGGCTGCAATCTTCTCAACGATCTTCATGCAGATCACAGGGTCGAGCCAGATATGGGGATTGGCGTCCGAAAGGGCATGATCATGGTCTCCGCCCCTGAGAAGCGGCACCCCATCCGAACAGGTGACGGTGGTGATCCCCTTTGCCGTCGCCGCTATCAGCCTGTCGGCCCAGAACTCCAGGCCGGCGCCTATCTTTATGAATATCTTCGCCTTCGATATCTCCCGTACTGTTCTCGGTACAGGCTCGTAGGTGTGGGGGCTCGCGCCGGGCGGCAGAAGAAGCAGGACATCCACCCTGTCTCTTCCCACCTCCTGCGCAAAATCCGCAAGCGGAGCTATGCTCGCTACTACCCTCAATCTGCCGTCCGAGCCGTGGGCCGCGACAGGCAGGATTATGGGAAGCACGATAAATAAGAAGAAGGCAGCACGTAATCCTGCCGCCCTGAACGCATTAGAATTTAACATTTTAGTGCCGATAGTAAATATGATAGAGTTTATATCATGCCCGCCGGCGATTTCAAATTAACCTTGCAGTTGTATAAAATTTACATAAAGAGGACG
>JBJKPE010000249.1:0-22687 GCA_046706685.1 Thermodesulfovibrionales bacterium
GAGAGAGATGAAAGAGAAATACTCAAAGAAACTAACCTACATGGGAGCGGGATGCGGAGTGGTACTGTTTGCGATATTCGGGTTGCTTCCCGGGTCATTCCTGGGAGGGGTTATGGGACTTAATATAGCTGGAAGCCTTCTGGGCGTTCCTGTGACTGCGGGATTGGCATCGAGGCTTATAGTAGCGGCCTCCATGGTTGTGGGGGTTATGGTGTCGGGTATCATGTTCATCACAGCCTCGTCGCTTGCGGGGTGGCTGATAGGGACAGTGGTGGACGGACTGAGGGCTGAGAGCAAGGAAATGGCTGCAACACACATAAAGTAGGGAAAAGTAAGAAGTAAGACACTGAGACGGAAATTAAATACAGGACAAAAAAAAGGAAAAGGAGGAAAGGGAAATGACAGACGAAAGGAAGAACACGATGAAGGCGGGGACGAAGATAGGGGCGGCACTTGGGGCGATGGTATTTCTGGTATTCGGTATAGTTCCCGGGTTCTACTTTGGCAGCTATGGGGTTGTAGTTCTGCTTAGTGCCCTGATGGGGGGGCCTGTGGAAGCCACGACGATAGTGAGGATGCTTACGGTGGTTGGGATAGTTCTCGGGATCTTCTGTGTTGGTGCGGTGAGCATCGTACTTGGCTCGGTGTTCGGGACGAGTCTCGGTTATGTGGTGGATGTGATAGGCAGCCTCGGCAAGGTTAAGAAGGCCGAGGAGGTGAAGGTCCGCAGCTGAAGGTCTTGGTTACCTCCCCTGGGCCCCTGTTCATGCAGGGGCTCTTTTTTTTGTGCGCCGACAATAGAGAAGAGATTAATGATCTATTTCAGTTTAAAGTCAACGCGGCTGTCACTTAACTTCTCTTTTTTCTCGGGTGAAAGGGATTTCGGCTCCACCAGGAATATCCTCTCGGGATCGATCTGCTTTGATTTCAGGATTTGATCCTTCACCGTCAGAGCCCGCTGCAAGGCCAGTTGCCTCAGGTCATCGTCTGTTACCTTAATATTGGTGAGCATCAGCTTCTCCATTTCAGCCACAGGCAGGTTTTTTGCGATCCCAAGGATATTTCTCGGCTTGGGGAATTTTTCCTGCTTATAGGCCATCTTAAGATATTTCGGATATTCTTCCTTTTCTATCTTCACCTCATCTACCGGAACAGCTGCCAGCCCTTTCTTTAGCATATCTTTCAGCTTCTGGGCTTTTATCTTTTTATTGAAGATGTACTCCCTCAGTCCCTCCCTGTCCCTCTCAACATCAACGTGCCCTTCTATATCGAGTTTCAGTGAAGGCCTGTCGTAAAGTGCCTTGACCAGCTTGTCGATCTTTTTCTCTCCGCCGGTAGTCATCACTGCCGTGCCATAGTCGAAACCAATGTAGCTGAGTTCTTCCCCTCCACCGCCGAAGATGGCGCCCAGAAGCCTGAAGGGAGAGGTCGCCGCCTTCACGAGGAGGTTCACGATTATCTTTACTACTATCCTGCCGACACTGAACTTGGGATCGTCGAGATACCCCGTTACGGGGATGTCGAGGTTTATCTCGCCTTTCCTGTTTTTGAGGAGCGCTATCGCAAGTTTCACCGGCAGCTTTGTCGCATCGGGGCTCTCCACCTTATCGCCGAGAGTGAACTGGTCAAGGAATATATTGTTTTGGGAATCGAGCTTTTTCTTCACTATCAGGTATTTCAGGCTGAGTGCGAGCTTGCCCTTCTGAATGGTGTAGCCGACGTACCTGGCCGAATAGGGCGTCAGGGGGCTCAGGTCCATGTCCCTGAAGTCGACTTTCAGATCGACATAGAGATCTTCTCTCAAGGGGTTTATCTTTCCTGTGATTTCGAGAGGGGCATAATTGTCGAGTTTTCCCTTAAGGTCGACGTCGGCAAACTTGTTTTCTTCCGAGGAGAGCCCCGATATCCGGCCCCCCATCTCGACAAGGTTTGCGGAATAATTTGGTTTGATATGACTGTCCGAAAAATTGATTGTCCCACCCTGAAGGGTCACGTTGTCGATCTTAATCTTCTTTGGGACGGATGTCTTTTGGCTTGCCACGAGCCGGCCCGAGCTCTTATTCCGTGGCGTACTCTCTGTTTTTGGCGCTTCCTCTTCCACAATCCCCTGAACATTGAGCGAACCGTCAGGGTTTATGATCAGGCGCGAATAGAAATCCGTAAGGGCTATCTCCCGGATAGTTACAAGCAGGGGGTTAAATCCGGCCTTTATGCCGCCAAAATGCAGGGAGTTCCATTTCAGGAAATCTTCCGCTTTCGCCTTATCGAGAGAGGAGAAATTTGTAAGAGATGCCTCCCCGGTGTAGACAACTTTAGGGCCTGTACTTCTTGTGTAACCGAGAGAAATATTGCCCCTGGCCGAGAGGGCACCCCCGGTCAGAATTATCTTCACCTTATCAGTGAAGTAGGGTTGAAAGGGAACAATATCAATGGCCTTTGCATTTACCCTCATATTCAGAGCGACCGGGTTGAGGCTCACGGTGCCGCTTGTCGAAAGGGACCCTTTACGGTTAAGGGTCAAAGAGGCCGACAGTTTGCCCTTGTTGTTCTTTGCCGTAGAGATATTTGTTCCTGCAACCCTGATCCTCCCGACAGTCATTGCGACCGGCTGTGAAGGGACAAGGTCTTCAACCTTGACGGCATATCCCTCAAGAGCAAAGTCTTTAAACGTAACTTGCCATGGTTTTTCGACCTGTTCTTTTTTTACCTTGGGGCCACCTGCCTTCTTTACCCGTGCAGAGGGGAGGAGGTTCCCGATGTTCAGTCTTCCGTCGCTGAAACGTTTTATAAAGAGCAGACCCTTCTGAGTCGAAAAGTCGCCCACCACAAGCTCCTTTTTTGAAAGATCGATCTCCGTTTCTTTGATTGAAACGACGGGTATCCTGAGAAAATCTCCTTTCTCATCCCTCTTCTTCAGCCTCACCGAATCAAGAGTCCCCGACATTCCCGAAAGTCTGATTTCAGGCTTCTCCCCGGTTTTTGAGAAAAGGTAACGGGTCTCCAAATCAAGGTGGGCGCTTTCAACGTCGAAGAGTACGTCTTCGCTGAAATAGGGTGAATATTTCCTGATGGGGATATTCCTTAGCTCCACGGTCCCTTCCGATGCCACGGGGCTGGTTGAGAAGTTTCCCGCGACTTTCAAGGTCTCCTTCGCCTCCGTCTCCAGGGATAATTCCACAGCCGCCTTTTTGTTCGGGCTGCTGCTGTAATGGGCAATGGCGAGGTCGATATTATCCAGGGTGGTGCTGAAGGGTTTGGTCTTCGACGAATCGGAAAAAAAGACCCTGCCCCCGGCTACCTTCATCTCATCAGCGTCTATGGTCATAGCCTTTGAATCTTCTTTTTTCCCAACAGTGGATTCCGGAACAAGAGACGCCAGATTTATCTTTCCTCTTCTGTCTCTCAGGAGGTCGATCTCAGGTGATTGGACCAGGACCTTTGCAAGGTGTAAATTCCCGGCGATCAGATCGGACGGCGCGACGGAGACTTTTATAATGGGCAGGCCGACCATCGGGTTGTCTTTTTCATCGGCCACCTTCACCTGTCTGACGGCAATTTCTCCGGCCAGAGTGAGAGTCGGAGCCTTCTTCCTGTACTGGGTGTAAGTGATGCGGACACTGGTATCGACATATCCCGAAAGGAGTTTGAAGTTCATTTTGAAGGGAACATAGGCCAGGTAATATGGAACGTTGAAGTCTTTCACATTCAGATCGAGGGACGTCTCGAGGGAATCCGTGAAGGGTTTCGTTTTTCCTTTAAAAGAGATCGGTGTGTTGTTGAATTCAGCCTCGAACATGGGCTGGACAAATGTATCTACATAATGGGGGAGGTCCGATATGAAGGGGATTTTTATGACGATGTCCCGTGCTTTATGCCGGGTATGCTTCGGCCCGTCCAGAAAGTCGACGCTGCCATTTACTATCTGGATGTTATTAAGGGAAAATCTGAAGGGTTTCGATCGAGCTTCGCTTTTTGGTTTCCCTTTTTCCAGAAGATCCGAGAAGTTGTATGTCCCGTCTTCGTTGCGGATGATGTTCAGATAAGGACGGTCAAGCCTTATTTCCTTGAGAATCAATCCTCTCTTCCATAAAGATGCCATCTGAAGGTTCATAAAAAGCTCACCAAAGGATGCAAATGAGCCTGAATTGTTGCGGTTCTTGACAGTGAACCCTTTTATATCAACAGAGAGTACAAAGGGGTTGACCTTTATTTGCTGAATAGTGACTTCGCGATGGAGTTTTTCCGAAAGCTTCCTGGTCAGGACCGATTTCAGGATCGGGGGAGCCGCGAAGAAACCGGCTATCGTAAAGAGGACGAGGAAGATAAGCGACCCTGTAAGAATTTTTCGCAGTCGCGGTCTCTCTCTGATCTCTTTCATCAGCTCCATCGGTCCGCTCCGCTACTTTCCGAAAACAGTTTTGAGCAAGTCAGTGACCCTCGCTGCCGGGTCGGTCCTGATCTTCTTCTCCTCTTGGCCGACCATGTAAAAGAGGCCGTCCAGTGCTTTGCTGGTGACATAGTGATCGAGGTCGAGGGACTGTTTGTTCATAAATGGAATAGACTCATATCTGCCCATCATCTCTTTGTAGGAGCGCGTCGCCCCGACTTCGTTCATGCTTGACGAGATTACCGGTTTAAACGCGTTATAGAGTTTGTCGTAGGTCTTCCGTTTGAAATATTCCGTGGCAGCCGTGTCGCCCCCGCCGAGGATCTTCTTCGCATCTTCAAATGTCATCTCCCTGATGGCATCAACGAAGAAGGACCGTGCCTGAGGCGCCGCCTTCTCGGCCGCCCTGTTCATGCTTAACACGAAATCATCGACCTGTTTCTGGTACCCGACCTTCCCGAGGACGTCGGCTACTTTCTGGATACTTCCAGGCATCAGTATCTTTATTGCCTGGTTGCCGAAATAGCCGTCCACGCGGGAGACGTTTTTGACCGCGTTTTCGGCGCCGATAGACAGTGCTTCCTTCAGCCCGGATGCGGTGGTACTTTCATCGGGTCCTCCCTTCTGTGCGCTGCTGAAACCCTTTATAACATCGGCCAAGCCGGCATACGCCAGAGTTGACGAAAATGCCAGGATCAGAATAACCAGAAATATCTTTTTCATCTTCTTTCCCCCCGATTAACGTTTAATCCCTGTCCCTAGCGCACTCATCCCATTTCATCGTTTACTCATGCCCACGCATCACGTCTTTAGTTCAGAGGTGCAATGTCCGCAGCGGACGGCCTTGACAGGGATGACCGAGAGACAGAAGGGACATTCCTTGGTCGCGGGTGCGGCGGGCGCGGCTTCCTCTTGTCTCTTGAGTTTGTTGACGCTGCGGACAAGCAGAAAGACTGCAAAGGCGATGATGAGAAAGCTTATGATGGTATTGATGAAGACGCCGTAGTTAAGAGTCACCGCGCCGGCAGCCTTGGCAGCAGCCAGAGAACCGTATGGGCCGGCGATCTTGCCTTCCTTGAGGACTGCAAAGAGGTTTGTGAAATCAACATGCCCCAGGATCAGCCCTATGGGGGGCATGATAATGTCTGTCACCAACGAATTGACTATGGTCCCGAAGGCAGCGCCGATAATTATGCCGACAGCCATATCAACGACATTACCCCGCATTGCAAATTCCCTGAACTCTTTAAACATGTTCTCCCCCCCTGTTCCCGCTTATTGATGTCTGCTTAATCCATGAAACCATTTTATCACACTTCAAGCCGGTGTCCTACCATCAGGATCCGCAATTCTGGCAAGCACATGATTGCCGGAATGTAACAAAAAACAGGGTTTCAGGAGGGTTGGTTGATGAGCAGGACTGCCCGCCGCGGTCCCGGAATTTCGATCTGTTTGTCCCGGAAACGTTCAATAACCGCCTGGTAGATTTCAGCCTGCGCGAAAACAAAATCATCTACATTAACCCACGGCTTGATCGACAATGAAATAAAGGATTCGCCCAGGGCAGCCACCCCGATAACAGGAAGCGGCTCCTTCAACACGCGGCTGTTTTGCCGGAGGATCGAACTGACGGTTGACAGTGCTGCGGCGACGTCTGTCCCGTATCCTATGCCGACGGCCAGGTCAAGCTGTCGGACCTTGCCGTAGTTGTGCAGTATTTCGCCCACGATTTTCCTGTTTGGGACGACAACGTGGGAATTGTCCGTATGGAGCAGGGTGGTCGAGAATAATTCGATCTCAGTGACCTGTCCGTATACCCCGAGCAGTTCGATGTATTCGCCGAGCTTAAACGGCTTTGTGAAAATAATGGTCAGACCGGCAACGAGATTGCCGAGGACCCCCTGCATGGCAAGACTCGCGCCGACGCCGGCCACCCCGATTCCGGCTATGAGCGGTGTGATCTGCACCCCCATCTGCCCGAGCGCCATGATTCCTATGAAAACTATTAGCAGGAGCTTAATGATCCTGACAATCAGGACGCTGACAGGCTCGTCAAAGGCCTTTGCCCTCAGCCAGCGGTGCATGACATTGCCGATCCATCGGGCAATAAGCAGGCCCACGCCCATAATGACAATGGCGGTCAGGATCTGCATCCCGTGTTCCACGAAATAGAGGATTATCTTGTCGGCAACTTCCGGTGATTTCAGGCTTGCTGCCGATTGATTTACCGCGGCGCTGTTCATCCTATGAAAAGGATATCACCGGAAAACAAAATTCACAACTCGAAATGAAAAGGGAATAATATCATACGTACAAGAGACAAGACCGAAGAAGTCGGCGGCAACTTCAAGACGATTAGACCGGATAAGAACTATAAGAAGTTTGCGATGGTCACTTTTCGCAACTTTAAAAGTGCTGCTTGAAGCAGGAGGTCCTCTGTTTTTCTCACTGTGTTTCTTCAAAAACCGGCCGTTATTAAATGTAGCGTGCGGGCGCAAGGTGTGATAGGATGAACGCAGGAATCAGGCGGGTCGATAGGTGAAAGAAAACACGTTAGATTTTACAGAGTGAGTAGCGGTTGTCCTGGACAACCCATAACACCGTCACAGGGGGGAAAGCGATGATCGGGAAGACTCGTTTGTACGCGTTTTATGGCTTGTTTATCTGTTTCTTTGTTTTCTGTGGTCAGGCATTAGCCGACCAGCTCACGCTCGTAAACGGCGATGTCTTAACAGGCACTATCGAAAAGGCGATTTCGGGGAAGCTGACATTGAAGACCGATTACGCAGGATCGGTTGAGATTGATGTAGCGAAGATTGCAAAGATATCGAGCACGTCTCCTGTTGAGATCCACCTCAAAGATGGAGAGGTTCTTAAGGGACAGATTAAGGCTGCCGAGGAGGGGCAGGTATTGGTCGAGAGAAGCGACCGGAGGGAGACGACAGTTGAATGGAAAGAAGTAACGTCGATCAACCCTCCTCCGTCCAAGTGGACAGGCAGTATCACGGTAGCGGGAAATTCTCAGACGGGAAACACCCACAGGAACGGGGCTTCTGTTCTTCTCGATGCTTCAAGGCAGACCGAGACAGACAGGTTCAGTCTCGGCTATCAATTCAACTATGCCCACGAGAATGATGCAATCACTGCACGCAATCACTATGGGTTTCTGAAGTATGATTATTTCTTCACCAAGAGGTTCTATGGGTTTCTCAGCACCGAACTGTTGAGCGATACGTTCCGGGATCTGAAACTCAGGCTCGCCGTCGGCCCGGGGGTCGGATATCAGGTATGGGACGATCCGATCAAATTCCTCTCTGTCGATGCAGGTGTGTCATATATAAACGAGAGCCGCACGAGCGGCAAGGACGAGGATTTCCTGTCAGCCAGACTCGGGGGCCATCTTCGCTACAAAGTTGCGAGTTTCCTCAACTTCTCGGACAGGATTCTTATCTATCCACGGCTCGACCATATAGGTCGTTATCTTCTTCACAATGAGGCGGCACTTGAGGCGCCTGTGGGTTCGGGCTGGGCTCTCAAACTTGCCAACATACTTGATCGAGACAGTAATCCACCCTCAGAGACAGCGAAGGATGATATTCAATGGGTACTCGGCTTGCAATACTCCTTTTGATTACGGTCGAGCCGGGAAATGACAATCCTCAGACAAATTTCGAGACTTGTAAAGCGTCAGGGCCTGGGAACGTATTGAACATCCCTGGGGTCTCCTTTTCTTTTCCGGATTATAGCTCCGGATTATAGCTCTTGACATTTATCCGGAATAGCAATATAAGTAGATTAAGGAGTAGCCAATGATAGTGGTGGTTTTGCTCCTCTCAAAAAGCAGCAGAGGATTTTGGGATTGTGAGACCGGAATTAAGGCAAAACATGGTCTTAACGAAGAATCTTACGAACAAAGTCGCTGAAAAAGAGAGGAACAAACACCACTTTTTTATTGTTTTGTAATCTGCAAGGAGGAAATCTTATGGCCCAGCAAATAACAATTTACGGCGAGACCGGCTGTCCCTTTACCGAAAAGGCCAGGACATCCTACAAGAAAGCCCAGTATTTCGACGTTAAGAAAGATCCCGTGAAACTTGAGGAAATGCTTCAGTATTCAAAGGGTGTCAGGAAGGTGCCAGTCATTGTCGCGGGAGGGAAAGTTTCAATAGGTTATGGAGGGTCTTGAGGGGTCTGACACCGATAGTTAATCGGGCAACGGAATCATGGGGCAGGACTCAGTCCTGCCCCATTCCCCGGGTGGCATAAGAACCGGAGAACCATTTTCTTGGCATCGAACGCTGCAACAAGTCCCTCAACAACCGAGTTGAGTGCCGGCCCATCAATTTGCTTGACCGGCCGTGAAGTTCCGCCTTAGAATGAATCACAGGCGACGGGCAACAGACGGAGGTTATCTTATGGCCGATCCACCGGATGAAAAGAAGATTCAGGATGCTGTTAAGGAGAAGTATGCAGAGGTATCAAGGTCGGCTGCGGGAAAATTCAACTATCCAACGGGAAGAGAGGGTGCAATCCGGCAGGGTTATGATTCAGTAATTATCCAAAGTATGCCCGATGGACTGATTGAATCCTTTTGCGGAGTGGGAAACCCTTTTAAGCTGGGATCAATTAAAGCTGGAGAAACTGTTCTTGACGTGGGCTGCGGTGCCGGTTTTGACCTTATTGTCGCAAGCAGTCTGGTTGGGCGGGAGGGCAAAGTTTGCGGAATTGATCTCACGCCCGAAATGGCAGAGAAAGCCAAAAGCAATCTGGAGCAATATGGAGTTCGCAATTACGATATCCGGGTGGCGGGAGCAGAGTCCATTCCATATTCTGACGATACCTTTGATGCAGTAATCTCAAACGGGGTCCTGAATCTTTCCCCGTTGAAGGAAAAGTGTTTCAGGGAGATATACCGGGTCTTAAAACCGGATGGTCGCCTTCAGTTCGCCGATATTGTTCTGAAGCAGGACTGTGCCGGTGCAATGTGCAGCACTCTTGAAGCGTGGTCAAATTGAATAGGCGGTGCGATCTCAGTTGGAGATCTGACAGACCTGATTAAAACAATAGGATTTGTTGAGGTTGAATATGCAGGTGAGACAAACGTGTCCACTTCACAATTTACTGTGGGGGGCCTGTTCAGGGCGGCCAAAGGGTAATAAGTTGAATTGATGTCTAAGAAGTCACGCCGGAAGGAACTTGTTGTCTCGAAGGACAGGATGCTCACCATGTACCCGACCCTCTATGAGACAGGGAAAAAGGGTATGCTCAAACGCATCCTCAAGAAATTGGTACATACTGGGAAGGACCATTGAAAAGGGGAGGGGAAATAACCTCTGACAATAAAACAAGGGAGATATGACAATGAAGGTTATGGCATTCAACGGAAGCCCAAGGAAAAAGTGGAACACGGCAACATTGCTTGATAAGGCCCTTGCAGGTGCTGCCTCAAAGGGAGCCAAAACGGAACTCATTCATCTGTATGATCTTGACTTCAAAGGATGCATAAGCTGTTTTGCCTGTAAGACCATAGGTGGCAAAAGTTATGGCAAGTGTGCCGTTAAGGATGACCTGACCCCAATATTCAGGAAGATTGAAAAAGCAGATGCCATCATCCTGGGTTCCCCCATCTATTTTGGTGACGTGTCTGGTGAAATGAAATCATTTATGGAGCGTCTATTATTTCCTTATTCGACATATACTGATCCTCCACAATCACTTTTCCCCGGAAAGATCAGGTCGGGCTTTATCTACACGATGGGTCTCTCGGAGAAGATGATGCAGGAATTCGGTTACGTTGAACGCTTCAACCGCCATGAAATGATACTCAAAAGGATATATGGAACTTCCGAGTACATGTACAGCTGTGATACTTATCAGTTTGATGATTATTCTAAGGTGCTGTCAACCCGTTTTGATCCCGTTAAAAAAGCAGAGAGGCGGAAAGAGGTATTTCCAAAGGATTGCGAGAGAGCCCTCGAAATGGGGGCGAGATTTGCCGAAAGTGTGGAGTGACGGAGTCTGCAAGATTTCGGGGGCACTTCGATCGTTCCCTGGTTGGGCATTGTCCTGCCTCATCCCGACCGTTCAGACCTGATCGCCCTGAGCCAATTTCATACCAGACTGCTATTGAATGGTCTATTGAGCGAGACAATATTAATGACATTTCCCCTGACAGCCACAGGTCAAGTTACCTTTAGCTTTCTCGAATGCCTCTCTGCCTTCTCTAAATGAAAAAAAAGCAATGCCGACAGCACCAAGGGAGTCAATCATTCCTATCCCCGTGATCGCATATCCGATGCTTGATACAAGAAGGATAACAGAAAGATACATGCATGCCTTTGAACAGTTGGCATCTGCTATCAATGCCTGAGAATTGTACTGCTTGCCGATTGTCATCTTGTAGCGGATGAGGAACCACATCGACAGGATAGAAATAACGGAGACTACAATGCCCCAAAAGGTTGTTTCCGGTCTGCTTCCCCTGTAGATGTTCAGGGCAGAGGTGATTGTCAATCCGACGGCGAGAACATAAAATGACCCTCCTGTTATCTGCAGTGCTGTCTTCTCGAAACTGTCATGATTGACAGCATCACTCTGTTTCATGCGTCTAATCATATGCCATATTCCGATGCCCGAAACTACCTCCACGAAGGAATCAAGGCCAAATCCGAACAGTGCTATGGTTTGATCTTGCAGACCAAAGAAAACAGACACACACCCTTCAAGGATGTTGTAGAAAATGGTGATAAGGGCAAGGGCAGTCGCCCATTTATAAAAACGGGTTTTGTCCTGGACGGGTCGAATGAATGTCAGTTCCATCTTTCTATGATAATGAACTCGGCATGGTTATGCATAGTTTTTTCTATTTTTTTTCCGCTTCCTCTCATTCAGGCATTCTCTCCTCTGATACCGAAGTCGAGGATTCCCTGATTTTCGGGGATATGATAAAATATTTCGGGTTGCCTGATGTACTTTCGGGCAGACAGTTATGGAGAAAACAGCCGACTTAGATAAACTCCTGACCCAGATAGATAAGATATCTGAGATCGAAAAATGCCGGACATGCCAATGTTTCTATGACGCGCTTCTGGAATTCAAGGAAGTCCTGGGAAAGGGAAAAAACAATGAGGAAATGAGGCAGAAACTCTCAGGTCTCATTGAAAGTAGTGAGGTTGCCCATAATTGCCTCGGTTGTGACCCATGCCTCCCTGTGCCTGTATCAAATGCTCTTGCCGAGATCATGGGTACTTCTTTTCCAAAGACCTGTAACCCGGTATGCAAGCCTCTCCTTGTTTTGCCGATCAAGAGAACGGCAGCTTTGTATCCAGAACAGGGCGAGTTTTTTGTCGGGAATGAGAAATGTTCAGTTGCCATCAGCACCCTTTGCAGCGATGACCTGTCTGAACGGATTGCCACCCATTTAGGTTCTGATAACTTTGCGATAGTCGGCAAGACTCACACAGAAAATATAGGGATAGAAAAGGTCATAAAGAACACTGTTTCTAACCCTCACATCCGATTCATTGTTCTTTGCGGAAAGGATTCCAGAGGGCATATGGCTGGTCAAAGCATAATCTCCTTGTTTCAGGACGGTGTGAGCTATGACAAACGGATTATAGGCTCCAAAGGACAGAGACCGATTTTGAAGAACCTTGAGCTGATGGAAATTGAACACTTCAGATCACAGGTTGAGATCGTCAACCTCATGGGTTCTGAGGATAGTGGTGAAATAAAAGAAAGGGTTCATGCTTGCATGGAACAAAATCGTGAAAAATACGATAAGGAGTTGTCTGTGAAAAAGAAGCCCCTTGTCGAAGCACATACCCCCACAAAACTGATTCTTGACCCTTCCGGTTTTTTCATAATCTACCCGAAAAAGGATGAGGGTAAAATCTATCTTGAGCATTACTTGACGGACGGGACTCTCAATGAGACTATTTATGGTGAAGACCCCGTTTCTATAACCTCTACAGCTATTGAACGTGGTCTGGTTTCACGTGTTGACCACGCTGCTTATCTCGGAAGGGAACTTGAAAAAGCATATCTGTCTATCTGCTATGGCTTTCCTTATATACAGGATAGTGCTCCGGGGCATTAATGCCCAGGAAGTCCCGCCTTTTATCAGCCGTTGTCCATTGGAAGTGGTCTACGGAGGTTTTCAGTGTGCTGTCGAGGAGGTCAGGGCGGATACTGGAATAACTCCTAACAGATCGCTTCATGTCTCTTCTTAATCCACCCCTTGGTGACGGTTTTTCGGAGGCAGTTGGGTTTATAACTGTTGGATATTGAAGGAAAGTCTGGCGGGAGCGTGTGGGAATCGAACCCACCATGCCCGCTTTTGGCGGGCAACATTGGATTTGAAGTCCAAGCGGGACACCAGAACCCGATACACTCCCGTAAACCCTTAAGATGATACTGGATTTCTTCGGCAATCGCAAGCGCCGAAAGAAAACCGTATACGGAAGGCGCTACTTTTTTTCGAGTATGATCTTGTGCCGGAGGAGAGATATCTCCTTTATCCGGCCGTCGAAGACCTTTTGCTCCCCGAAGAGGTTCTTTAGTAAAATCTTCCCATCTTCGGGTTTCATGACATCCACATTTTCGAGATACAGCTCCTCGCCTCCGTCCTTGAGCACGTAAGCATTTGCTTCACACATTTTCCGTCTCCTTTATCTTTGCTATAACCATGTCCACGAGATGGGGGAGCGGGTCCCTGTTCACCCCCACGATCTCCACACCTTCCTGGTTCAGCGGAAGGAGTATTCTCCTGGCTTCCGACGACACGACAGCCGATGCCATCTTCGACGTCACCTCGCCTAGCATCGCGTCGGGAAAGGCGATGCTGAGGGGGCCTATGATCATGTCGACCCTCCCGGCATTCCATACAATCGCGTTCTCCCCGGTGGCGCCTTTGTTGGCCCTCGACTTCATCATGGCCGTCGTTGCCGCAGCATACGTCCCGAGTGCGATGATCTCGATACTGTCTTCGAACTCCTCCCGCAGTTTTTTCACGATCAGGTTTCCGATGCCGCCTCCCTGACCGTCTATGACAGCGACTTTGAACATATCTGAAGTATAAAAGAACGCCGGATGCCTGTCAAACGGCCTGCGGAGCGGCGAAAACTTTGACTCTTTGCCGGAGATCATGGATAATAATTCAAGCCTACACTTAAGAAAGGATTAAAAGGTGGAGTGCAGGGAAATAGCCGTACTGGCCAGGAATAATTCCGTACTGAGATTCTTGCAGGAATTTTTTGACGGCAGGAAGATCTACGAGGCACGCTACGCCGCTGATCCGGGTTCCTTTCAGGAGAAGGTACTGGAGAAACCGCCTTCGGCTGTGATAGCGGAGGGCTCGATGCTTCAGGAGGTGTCCGGCAAAATAGCCGGGGTCCCGACAATAGCCGTGATCCGTGGAAACGTAAAAGGCGACATTGAAAACGCCATCAGCTGCCAGGCAAAGAGCTACATCCTGAAGCCCTACCTCGATATCGATCTCGAATACAAACTCGCCTCTGCTATTACCGAGAGAGACGCGATCGAGAAGATGGAAAACGAGCGCAAGGAACTTGCAGCGATCGTCGACCTCACCCAGTTGATCCTGGCCACCCTCGATCCAAAGGAGCTCCTCTATCGCATTGTTTCGAAGGTAGCCGAGATTATCCCGGTAACACGCTGCTCTGTGATCAGGGCGGACAGAGGACACAGGGCCGCCTTTGTGGTGTCCAGCTTTGAAGACCCTGATATCACGAGCATAAAACTGAGCCTCAGCAAATATCCCGAGATCGATAAGGCGCTCAAGTCGGGCAAACCGGTGGTGGTCGATGATGTTTCGAAGGACCCCCTGATGAGCAAGGTCAGAAAAATTGTAGAGCCCCTGGGTATCCGCTCCATACTTGTCGTGCCGATCCTCCTGCGGGACAAGGTCATAGGGACCCTCTTCCTCAGAACATCCAGGGCCCGCCATACCTTCAGCCGGAACGAGATCAGACTCCTCAACGCACTCGCTAATGCGTCGGCCAACGTCCTCCACCACGCCTTTCTCTTCGAACAGATGGAGGATGAAAAGGCCAGGCTCGAAAAACTCTCTATCACCGACTACCTTACGGGCATTTACAACGTCAGGTACTTCTATCACAGGATCATCGAGGAATTCAGCCGGTGCCAGCGGTATGGTCTGCCTGTCAGCTGCCTTATGATCGATATCGACTTCTTCAAGAAGATCAACGATGAATACGGCCACAAGACCGGGGACGAGGTGCTGAAGGAATTTGCCAGGCGGCTGAAGAGGCACTCGCGGAAGAGCGACGTTCTCGCCCGTTACGGC
The DNA here is from genome assembly GCA_046706685.1 of Thermodesulfovibrionales bacterium. Classification (GTDB taxonomy): domain Bacteria; phylum Nitrospirota; class Thermodesulfovibrionia; order Thermodesulfovibrionales; family UBA6898; genus JARRRD01. The sequence goes on from JBJKPE010000249.1 coordinate 14,715, forward strand.
GGCGAAGAGTTCATTCTCCTCCTCCCCCAGACAGGCATCGAAGGAGCTGTTGCCGAGGCCGAAAGGATCAGGGAGTATATCGAAAAGCACCGATTCAAGGGACTGAAGAGGAAAGGCGGGCTTACGGTGAGCGTCGGCATAGCGGCCTATCCTAATCGAAAGATCAAGACGCACGACGACCTCATATCATGCGCAGACAAGGCCCTTTTCACGGCCAAGCAGAGGGGGAGAAACCGTGTGGCAACCTGCGAAGAGAAGACCTGACCGGCTCGCAAGAGGAGTCAAAGAGAGTTTTTCGGCCCGGAGACGAGCGGGGGATGGCGCTTCTGCCTGAAGCGCTGCCGGTAAAGTGGAAATAATCACCTGTCACATAAACGCAGATTTCGATTCTCTCTCCTCAATGATAGCGGCAAAGAAGATCTATCCCGACGCCTCGATAGTTTTCCCGGGCTCGCAGGAGCGCAAGGTGCGTGATTTCATCGAGGTGTTCGATCCGGTGGAGATAAGGCGTCTGAAAGATGTTGAGCCGCTCAAGGTGACAAGGCTTATCATTGTGGACTCGAAGCAGCCGGACAGGATAGGCCCGCTGGCGGAACTGCTTTCCATTAAGGGCCTCAGGATCCATATCTACGACCATCATCCGCCGGAAGAAAGCGACATCAGGGGAGAGGTGGTCAGGATCGATGAGGTGGGCGCCACGGCAACGATCTTTACTGAAATTCTGAGGGAAAAGAAACTCCCCCCTTCTCCCATGGAGGCGACGGTCCTTGCCCTCGGCATATACGAGGAAACAGGGTCTCTGCTCTTCCCCTCCACAACTGAGAGGGACCTTCTGGCCGTATCATATCTTCTGAAAAAAGGGGCCAACCTCAATATCGTCTCCAGTTACATGAAAAACGAGCTTAACGTGGAAGAACTGGACCTGCTGAACGAACTTATAAAGTCATCGGCGGAGATCGTTATGAGGGGCATACGGATAGTCATAGCGAAGGCTTCGCGCGATTTCTATGTCGGAGATGCGGCGCATCTGGCGCAGAGGATCATGGATATGGAGGATATCGACGCCTTGGTGCTCCTGCTCGATATGGAAGGCAAGATACAGATTATCGCCAGGAGCAGGGCTCCCGAACTCGATGTCTCGGAGCTCGCTAAGGAGTTCGGGGGAGGGGGGCACCCCAGCGCGGCAGCTGCGACCATCAAGGAGGCATCGCTTGAAATAGTGGCGGACAGGATAAAGGCGTTGCTTCCCGTTCAGGTAAAACCCGGCAAGGTGGCCTCCGATATCATGAACAGCCCAGTGATCGCCATCCAGTGGGACAGCTCCATCAAGGAGGCTGAGGAGACGATGACTAAATACGGCGTGAACGTGCTTCCCATCCTGAAAGACGGAGAATATGCCGGACTTATATCGAGAGAGATCATCGAGAAAGCGCTCTTCCACGGTTTCAGAAAAAACAAGTGCATCGAATTTTCGACCTCCGAGGCGGCCACTGTAGGACCTGACGCCCCCATAAGGGAAATCGAAACGGTGATGATAGAGCAGAACCAGAGGTTTATGCCGGTCATGGAAGGGAATAAAATAATCGGGGCGATCACGAGGACCGACCTGCTGAGGGTCCTCTACGAGGAGTTCCTGAGAAAAAGGCAGATCGACAAGGAAGACACTACGGAGAGGACTTCTCCCGGCAGAAACCTCGCTTCATGGCTGAAGGAGAGGTTCCCGGAAAAGGTATACAGGGTCCTCAAGACTGCTGGTGAAACGGCGGAGCGCATGGGGTTCAACTCCTATCTTGTGGGGGGGGCGGTCAGGGACCTGCTCCTGGGTCAGGAAAATCTGGACATCGATATCGTGGTAGAAGGAGATGCGATAAGGTTCGCCAGGGAATTGGGCGCCCAACTGCACGCAAAGCTCCGTGCCCATCACCGGTTCGGCACCGCGCATGTCAGCTCGGAGGGGCTCGAACTGGACATTGCAACCGCCAGGACCGAATATTACGAGTCACCTGCGGCGCTTCCCAAGGTCGAGACCTCTTCCATCAAGCGGGACCTTTACAGGAGAGACTTCACGATCAATACTCTTGCCGTAAAGCTCAACCCGAGGGACTTCGGTCAGTTGATCGATTTCTTCGGGGGCCAGCGCGACCTGAGGGAAAAGACGATACGCGTCCTCCACAACCTCAGCTACGTCGAAGATCCCACGCGGGCGTTCCGCGCGATAAGGTTCTCCGAGAGGTTCGGCTTCAAGCTGAGCAAGCATACCGAAAACCTGATAAAGTCAGCGATACAGATGGACCTCTTCGGGATGCTGTCGGGATCGAGGCTGTACGACGAGCTGATGCTGGCGTTCTATGAAACAAACCCGGTGCGGACACTCAGGAGACTTGCCGATTTCGGCCTCCTGAAGATAATCCACAGAGACCTGGGATTTGACGAAAAGCTCGAAACCATACTTTCGTCGATGTATGAGACGATTGCCTGGTACAACCTTCTCTACCTGGAGGAGAAAGTTGATACGGGGATACTCTATCTTATGGCCCTCCTTTCGAATCTGTCCGACACGGGAAGGAGAGAGGCCCTCGACAGGCTTTCCGCCCCTCCCCGGGGCAGAGAGATCATAATCAGGAGCATGAGCCAGTCAGGCGAGATACTGAGACGGCTGCCGGCTTGCGACCCTGTTGCAATTTACCGTCTCCTGAAGGATGTAGACACCGAGATCGTCCTTTTCTCGATGGCCCTTACCCAGAACACCGGAAAGAAGAAGGAGATATCCAGGTTCCTGGTGGAGTTGAGGAAGGCCTCCCCGTTGCTGAAAGGCAAGGACCTGCTGAAGTTCGGCATCTCCCAGGGACCGGTATACTCGAAAATACTGAATGACCTGCTGGAGGAGCAGCTCAGGGGGAAGCTGAAGACGGCGGAAGATGAGAAAAATTTTGTACGTCAGCACTACCTGAAGAAACGATCGAAAGATCGCACTGGAAAGGCTTAGAGTATCCTCCTCCTGCGAAGGCCAATGGCCAAAGGTCATGGGGACGGCTCAGACCCCGGATTTATCTTCCTTTATGAAATAAAGCAGGATGGTCGAAAGGGCCACTGTTCCCGAGGCGAGATAAAACAGGGACTTCAGGCCGTATATTTTGACGAGATACCCGCCCATGAATAGCCCGCCGGCCGACGCAAGACTTACGACTGCATTGAATGTGCCGACATGCTTCCCCCTGCTTTCCCTCTGCGTAAGGTCCCCGAGCAGGGAAGTACTGACTGTTCCGGCTATTCCGTTTGTGACCCCCAGGGCCGCCTGAAGGAGATAGAGCTGATAGGTCTGTCCTATCACCGTATAGAGGAAAAGGACGGCCGAGTCCATATATGCCGTGAGAAAGAGGAAGGGCCTCCTTCCCATCCGGTCGGAGAAACGTCCAGTGCCGTACGTGGTGATCGACTGGAGGAGCACCATGATCCCGAAGGCTATGCCCATCTTCTCCATCCCGCCGCTCAGCCTTTCGACCTGGACCACATAGAAGGGACCGATAAATCCCAGGACAACCGCCCATATTGAACTCACGGTCATGAAGATGCGGAGGTTTCTGGTATTGGCGGAACTCAACGGTCCTGGACCTTCAGTCCGAACTCTATGTCCTGTTTGACAAAGGCCTCCAGTGTAGCGTCCAGATACGCCTTTCTGCAGTCTACGTCATCGAGATTGCCGTCCCGGAGGAGCTTCATGAACCTGCACCCTCCGAAGCATAGGGGAAGGTATGCGCAGTCGAGGCACTCGTCCTTCTTCCAGACATCGAGATTGTGGGACTTGCCGTAATCGCCGATTCCCTTTTTCAGATCGCCTACCGCCATCTCCTTCCAACCCAGGAACCCCGGGCACTTGTAAAGTGTCCCGTCATAATTAATAACGATGTCATCACGTGATTCGATCATGCAGAAAGACGGCCGGATCGCCGATGTGTCGAAACCCCTCTTCAATATCTCGTCCCGCAGGAAGAGGCTCGTCTCGATAATCCAGGGCTCATTGATCGTCGAGCAGCCGTCGTCGAACTCCGGAAGGCTGAACTCGGCCTTCGCCTTTGTAACGGGGGTGAATTTGACGACTGATACCTTGTCAGGGGTGATCCCCTCTTCGATAAGGTAATCGAGAAGGGCCGGAAACCCTCTGAAGTTATCAATTGAGTAGTTGCCCCCTATCTGGATATCTACAATGCCGCAGACATCTCTGATATTCCCGACGATCTTATCGAAAGACCCTGTCATCCCCTTGAAAGGCCTCGACCTGTCATGAAGCTGTCTCGGACCGTCCAATGTCACCTTCGCTCCCTTCATCCCGAGAGGCAGGAGTTCTTCTGCCTTCTTCCGGTCAAGGAGGGTCCCGTTCGTGACGAGGTTGAAGGAATATCCGAGATCCTTCGCTTTCAGTGAGGACACAAGCCGGCCCGATATCTCCTTCAGCAGACCGAAACTGAGCAGGGGCTCGCCTCCGTAAAAGTCAAGATGTACGCCTCTCCCCTTCGAAGAGCTTTCGATGAAACCGACGAGCCGGCCAGCTGTTTCGGAAGACATGTAATGCCTGCCCTTCATCTTCCCCTCGTAACAGTAAGTACAGGCAAGGTTGCAGTCAAGGTTCATCACCACCATGGCGCTGAACCGGTTCCAGTCTGCCGCTTCAAAGACGTTCAGCATCTCCCTCTTTTCTTCTTCATGGTCGGGGACAAGGAACCCGAGATCGACGAGGGTCTTCAGGTCAGAAGGAGGGATGGTCCCCTCCTTTACCGATTCGAGCATGGATGCAGGAAGGAGTATCTTCGAGGCCCTCTTCGTGGAATACAGCAGCAAAGTGCCGTCCGAATTGTTAAAAGGATAGATCTTTACATACCTGGATAATTTCATTTTCTCCGGGAAAAAGAAAAGGGAGTTTCCTCCCTTTTAGTAATACGCCTGTTAATAAAAGGATTTACGATCTGAACGGTATAAAAGCTCCGTAGCAGCAAAAACTCTCCGGTCCCGCCATCTCTTTAACCCCTCTGTCAAGGATTACTATCCGGTTCTCGTTCATTTTCAACCCCCTGTAGCGTAATAAAACTCCCGAAGGAAGCCTATTAAAATCTATATCACAAAAAAAACTGCTTGTCTACAGGAATTTTACCCTCAGCCCTCCCTCTATCCATCTGGATAGGTTCCTGAAAGGATCTATGGCGTACTGGGACCCATTAAAGATGTTATGGCCGGTAACAAAGAATTCCGCTTCTACCTTCCTGCTGCTGAACGCCTTCTTCCTAATGTTGAGGTCCCAGACAAAGGCATTGTATTTCCCAAGGTCGTCGGAATACGCATTCCACCAGATATAATGTCCTGTCAGCAGGGCGGAGAAAGTTTTGTTGTCATTATAGGTGAGTCCGATGTCGTAGGTATATCTCGGCACTTCCTTAAGGACCTCTCCGGTATCGCGGTCTGTTGCGTCGGTAAATGCAAGTCCTGCAGAGAGGGACGTATGATAAAGGGGGGCAGTCCTGATCCCGACTTCGCACCCTTGTCTTCTCTGCTTACCTCCGTTGACTGTCGTGAAAGATCCGTCAGGGAATTGTTCAATGACAAGCGCGTCGTCTATGTCGTGCCTGAATAAGTCCGCCTTGATCCAGAAATATCTGCTTAAAGCCGACTCAATACCCGCCTGCATCGACCAGACCTTCTCGACCTTTAGACCAGGGTTTGGCAGGGAGAAAAATCCCGTACCGAAGGTCGCGGAAAGAGGGGGAATGTTGAAACCCCGTGAAACGTATGCCCTCAGGAGAGTCTTGTCAAAGAGCTTGTAGGTCACCCCTAAACTCGGGCTCAGGAAATTGCCGTTCGTACTCGTATGGTCGTATCTCAGGCCGGGCGTAACCGAGAACCTGCCGATAGAAATCGTATCGTTTCCAAAGACGGCCCATTTATCGAGGTCCTGCTCCCCTCCCGTAATACTGTCGGATTTGAGCTTGCCGTCGTCGAAGTCCGCGCCGACCACAATACTCTGGATGTCATTTCTCCAGTCAAACTTCAGGCTGCCGCCGTTTACCCTGTCATGGTAGTCGCTCTTTTGCAGTTCTTCACCAGTGGACAACTGATCCAGGACAAATTCGACGTTCTGCCGCGATGTCCTCAGGGAAACATCGAGACCGGCCCGGTCTGTCAATGAATAGTTGAGCGCTAAAGTCGAGAAAAGATATTCAAAACCATTGCCGAATGAGATATCGTCACCTGGATATTCTCCCTCTCCTCGGGACCCTTTGTCGTAACCGAAGGTGAAAAGGAGCCTCGCCCTCTCCGTTACGTCCCAGCGGAACTTCGCATAGAGGTCATTCTCGTAAAAATCAGTATGAGCTTCGAAGCCGTTCGATACCAGGTTGCCGACGGAAAGGTAGTACCCCGCCTTGCCGGACCCGCCGGAGGTCTCTACCCTGTAATCCCCTGTATTTCTTTCTCCATAGGATGTTGAAAGAGTCCCCCCTATTTTCCCCTGGTTCCCTGTATTTTTCGTAATTATATTGATGACGCCGCCGAGAGATGAGCCCCAGGAAGACGACGCCGGCCCTTTGATGATCTCCACTCTTTCTATGTCCTGGACCGGGACCGCACTGATATCCGCAACGCTATCGGAGAGATTATTGAGAGTTACACCGTCTATCAATACCAGGACATGCCTGAATTCTGAACCCTGTATGCTGGCAGTGGCTGCCGCCCCGGGCCCGCCGCGGAGGTTGACCTGCACACCGGGAACTGTATTCAAAACATCAGTCAGCGTGTGTGCGTTCATCATTTCTATATCTTTGGCGGTAATCACCGTAATGTCCTCAGCGGTCTGAGAGATGGGCTTTGCGTACCGGCTGGGAGAGACCACCAGCTCGTCTTGCCCGAAGAACATGGAGAGTGTCTTATATTCTCCTTCAGAAACAGCTTCCGAGTTCGGGACGAAAAAAACGGCCATAAATAGAAATGCAATGAAGATCGTGAGGGCAAAAGAGCTGTTGACATTCCGCGTATTCATAAATTTTTTTAAAATTATAGAATAAACCGGCTGAAAATAATACAATGGATCTTAAATGAAATAAAAAAACTTGAGGGGTCCGGTTTGAAGGTCCACACTTTTCTCTTTTTTTTGATGATATCTGTTTTTTCTCTTCCTCTGCCTTCACATGCCGGGGATGTCGCGGTATTTACCGGTGAGAACCCGCTCAAGGTGCATAATGAAGTACTTAGAGGATTCAGGTCTGTCTGCGAGGCGCCGGCAAGGAATTTCGAGGTTTCAGAAAAAGACATCCCGGGGCTGAGGAAAAAAATTGAGGCCTTTGCGCCGAAACTTATTCTTGCTGTGGGCTCCGATGCTCTTTCAGCCTCACTCAAAATGGAAGACACTCCGGTTGTTTTTACCCTCGTTCTGCGAGAAGACGACTCGCCCCACTTCCATAAGCCGGCAACCGGCGTTGATCTCCTGGTTTCTCCGGAACTTCAGATGGAGATGATACGTGAAGCCCTCCCCGGGGCCAAGCGGATAGGTGTAGTTTACAACCCGGCTGAAACAGGTTCTTTTTTTATGGCGGTGGAAAAAGAGGCGACCGCTCTCGGATTAAGCCTTGTCGGCAGAAGAGCGAGAACGGCGGCCGATGCAATAAACGAAATAAAGTCGCTGGAAGGCCGGATAGACGCGCTGTGGCTGATTCCCGACTTGTCGGTTCTGAACTACGAAACCGTAAAGTATGCCATGCTCTTTTCATTCCAGAGACGGGTCCCGGTCATTGCGCCTTCCGATGACTTCGTTAAAAACGGCGCCCTTCTCGGAATTGGCGTCGATGCCTTTGATATGGGGGTCCAGGCAGGACATATCGCCAACGAAATCCTTTCCGGCAGAAGTGCGGCGGACATTCCCGTAGTTTTCGCAAGAAAGGTGGTTCTTTCAGTCAATATCGCCACAGCACGGAAGTTTGGGATCACAATAC
>JBJKPE010000250.1:0-6027 GCA_046706685.1 Thermodesulfovibrionales bacterium
GCGCCTGCTCATCGATGACGCACTGGCCGTTCCAGGCGCCTGTGGACGGGTTATAACATACACCTATATAGCCGTAGCCGTATGCTCCATCGGCCCGCGCGTAAGTATTGTTGGACGCATCCTCAAGTCCGCTAGAACATATCGCGTCGGCGGCGTTGTCGTTGGTGATCTGCGAGGGATCGTTGGGTATAGGGAGCGTGGCGTAAAGAGACGCGCACTCGTTTTCGAGGGGCTGGTCGTTCGACAGGGAGTGGCCGCTATAGTACCAGTAGCAGTTGTGGATGATATGGTTATACACCGACGTCGCCGTGACGGCGTTACCCTGGACCCCGAGGCAGGACTCGGTATCACCCTGCGTCGTACCCAGGTTCGCCCCGGTCTCCCAGTCGTTCACGGCCGCCTGGCAGGCGGCCGAATTGTAAGTCCCCTTGTATATCTCTATCCTGGTCTGGCCCCCCTGGGTGCTCTGGTTGACATAGTCTGAGTTGTAAGAATTCGGCCCCCTGACCGCAAAAGTAATACCAGTGACACCCGGCACGACCTTCACGAACCTCCGCCCGACACATCCGCGCGACTCCCCCAGCAGCAGCCCGTTCGTCGAATCGTACTTGCCTCCCGTCAGTATCTGCTTCTCTACGTCGAACTTCGACGCCGAGAGCCAGTTGAGGAACCTCCCGCTGGCCGCAAAGTAGCTGACCTTGCCGAGAGAGTTAAAGTTCACGCAGAAGGAGGATGTCAAATAGTCGCATCCGGCCGGCAGGCCGCTGACCTGACTGAAGACCCCTGAATTGGTCTCGACGCTTGGGTCGACAGAAGGAGTATATTCGTAATAGATCTCATTGCCGCCCGCGTCGGTCTGCTGGAAATAGCCGGTATAGGAATTTGCATTATTATAAGTGTCGTCATAGCAGTACGTAGTGCTTCCGGTCCATGCCAGGTCGTACATACTCGAAGAATTGTCTATCATCAAAAGGAGATTGGGATAGACACCCCCTACGATAAAAGGCGGTGTAACGCAATAGTAACCCATATCCGAAGGGGAAGGCTCGGGGGTAGGCGTAGGAGTGGGTGTGGGTGTCGGCGTCGATCCGGGTGTCGGCGTTGGCGTCGGCGTCGGCGTTGGAGTCGCAGTCGGCGTCGCAGTCGGTGTTGGCGTTGGTGTCGGCACTGGTGTCGGCGTCGGAGTAGGCGCCGCCCCAACTGTTATCGTCCCCGTTATATTGGAATAACATGTATCGTTCTGAACGCTGACCGAATATCCATAACTTCCGGCGGTACCGGACCCGGTCCATGAGGCTATCTGGTTCTGGGTTCCGCTGGTGGAATAGCTGCCCATCCAGGCCGGCATCGAATTTACCGTCCAGGTAAAGCCGGAGCCTGCCAGTGAAGTAACCTGGAGCTGCATTGTCTCTGGAACACCGGCCTGAAAGCTGAAATCCGCGGGGCTCGGCGGGGAGACGGTGCAAGGGGGCAATACGGGTGGGGTCGGTATCGGCGTCGGTGTAGGCGTAGGCCCCGGGCTCACCACGATGGTCCCCGAAATGGTAAAGGAGCATTTATCGTCCACGGCCGTTACGGTATAAGGATACGTCCCCGCCGTGACTGGGGTCCCGGTCCATGATGCCGTCTCGTTGACATTCCAGCCGCCAACCTGGATACTGCCCATCCACGAAGGCATGGTGTTCGTAGTCCAGACGTAATTTGTTCCCTTATAGTTGGTTCCTGTTTCGGGATTGATATTGATAGTGAGGGTGACAGGGGAACCGCTCAGCGCCGTAGTCGGTGTCTGAGTCACATTGTAAGAGCACTGTGAGGCATGGACGTCCCCGGCGGCGAAAATGAAAAAGGCAAGGAGAATGACCGGGATTAATGATCGAAGGAGATGAAGACACCTCATCTCCGGCTTTACAAATCCTTTGCAGTACTCCTTGGCCGCCTTCATCTCTTTTCATCCCCCGCTTTTTCTGTTGAGCGTATCTCCCGCTCTACCGGGAGACCGACAAGTCTCAAGCAATTCCAATGCCCGCGCCCCCCGGCCTCTCAACTTATTGGAAACAGGACGGTTTTACGGTAAAACATTATCGATATTGTGTAACCGCCTTCATGGTTTATGTAATCTTTTACATATTAACAGTCTCATAATAGTCTGTACGTTTTGGTCGTCATTCCCGCGAAGGCGGGAATCCAATTTAACCGGGAATGGATGCCTGCCTGCCGGCAGGCAGGCCCGATTAAGGTCCTCGGGCATGACGAATAAGACTATGAAATCTGTGAATAGTATTATGAGACTGTTAATAACTCACCTTACAGTTGCATAGACGCGTCAAAAAGAGGGCGGTATCCGGAAAAAGATCCTCCTCGCGGAGAGTCTTCATGATAATCCGTCACGATCTGCCGCACTAGGTCCACCTGCCGTCGACACGCCGGAAAGACGCATGGTTTGGGCCAGGGCTGGGGTTTGAGAGAGGGGCGAAAACTTCTCCCACTGGTGTAAGAACCAGCCTGGTGGTATAGGTCACGTCGGCTTCGTCGCCCTTCTGTGTTATGCCCGTGATCCTGTCGATCACGATATCGCCGAATTTAATAGTCACTGACCCGGGGTCCTCCCGGACCACAAAGGGAATAAGCTTGCTTGTGGGCGTTATGAGATAGCGTGATCCCCTCCCTCTTGAGGCATCCCCCGGGACTGTACTGATCGAAACAAGCCCGGCCGCCTGCAGCTTCTCCAGCCGTTCCCTGACCGCTGGAACGATGGTGTCGACCGGCTCATCCCTGCTTATGGACCTCGCCACTTTGCCCGGAGGATTTTTCAGCAGAATACTCATGGCCTCTTCCTCAGTCAGTTTCTTCCCTGAGCAGCCCGTGAGAAGAGGTAACAACAGCACCGCAAAGACAGCCAGGTATGCAGATGTTTTCATTGTCCAGTTCCTGTTCTTGGAAAAAAAATTAAGCCGATGCCAATATTATTTTTAAATAGCCTTCCTTTGTCAACAGACGGCGGTTCCTGTCCTCTTGACCTGCGGCCGCTACTAAAAGTAGAATCCTTTTTGAATGGCTAACACAGGACAGACAAGGGTCCTCCTGATCGGGTGGGACGCGGCGGACTGGAAGATCATCCACCGGCTGGTCGACGAGGGCAGGATGCCGAACATGGCGAGGTTCATCGATGAAGGCGTTATCGGGAATCTGGCGACGCTCTACCCCGAACTGTCCCCGATGCTCTGGACATCCATCGCGACCGGCAAACGCCCCTTCAAACACGGCATACTCGGTTTTACGGAGCCGTCCCCCGATGGGGAGGGGCTGAGGCCGATCACGAACATATCCCGGAAAACCAAGGCGATATGGAACATCCTCAGCCAATCCGGGAAGAAGTGTAATGTCGTGTCCTGGTGGCCGTCTCACCCGGCGGAACCAATTAACGGGGTCATGGTGTCGAATCACTACCAGCGTGCGGTCGCGCCGCACGGAAAGCCCTGGCCCCTCCGGCCGGGGACGGTCCACCCCGGGCGCCTAAGCAGGAATCTGGCGGCCCTCCGGGTCCATCCGCAGGAGATCGAAGTCGGCCTGATGATGAATTTCGTCCCGCGTCTTGCCGAGATAGACCAGGAGAAAGACGCGCGGATAGAGACGCTCGCAAAGATCATCGCCGAATGCACAACGGTTAACAGGGCTGCGACGGGGCTCATGACCCACGAGCCATGGGATTTCACAGCCGTCTACTACGACTCTATAGACCACTTCTGTCATGGCTTCATGAACTATCACGCGCCGCGGCTCCCCTGGGTCGGCGAGAAGGATTTCGGGCTTTACAAAGATGTAGTCGAAAGCGGCTATATCTACCACGACATTCTGCTGGGCACTCTGCTGGATCTGACCGACGACAACACCACCGTAATGATCGTCTCCGACCACGGTTTCCACTCGGACCACCTCCGTCCGAGGCATATACCTATGGAGCCTGCAGGCCCTGCCGTCCAGCACCGTCCATACGGGATTTTTGCTGTAAAGGGTCCCGGCATCCTGAAGGATGAGGTGCTCTACGGGGCCAGTCTCCTGGATATCTGCCCGACAATACTTGCGATTCTGGGTCTCCCGGTGGGCCGGGATATGGATGGCAAACCGCTCGTCAATATCTTCTGTTCGCCTCCCGTCGTCCGCACCCTGCCGACATGGGACGGCGTCCCGGGCAGCGACGGGAGTCATCCCCCTGACATAAAGATCGACCCCGTCGAGGCAAGCGAGGCGATCAATCAGCTCGTCGAACTCGGGTACATCGAAATGCCAGACGAAGACAGGGTAAAAGCCTCTGAAGAGAGCGTGCGGGAACTGCGGTACAACCTTGCAAGGTCCCTGATGGACGCAGGTCTTCATGTGAAGGCTGTACCCGTCCTGAAAGAACTGTTCGATGGGTGGCCGGGTGAGTACCGTTTCGGAATACTGCTGGTGAACTGTTACGAAGCGACCGGCCGCATCATGGAAGCCCGGGTCCTGCTTGAAGACCTTTTCGCCCGAAAGAAGAAGAACTCCGCCGAAGCCCGACGGAGGCTCAAAGAGTTTCTCGACACGCACAGGGACATCCCATTTCAGGATCTGAGTGCGGAAGACCGGCGGACCGTCCGGAGACTGCGGGGAGAGGCCTCACTCAGCTCTTACTCAATGGAATATCTTATGGGTTCCCTTCTGGCCAAAGAGGGTAAAGAAAAGGAGGCACTCGTACATCTTGCCAGGGCGGCGAAAAAGGACGCCGGGCAGCCGGCACTTTACGTCAGTATCGGTGAAGTCTGCCTGAAGATGAGAAAATGGCTCGATGCGGAGAAGAGTTTCCGCAAGGCACTTGCAACAGATCCCGAAAACGCCGATGCCCGCACCGGCCTCGCCAGGGGATACCTGGCGGTCAGGAAGAACATCGAAGCGGCTGAAGAGGCACTCACGGCCGTGGGACTCAGGTACCACAACCCCGAGGCCCACTGTATCCTGGGGATCGCCCTCCACAGGATGGGGAAGATCGGGGAGGCCCTGCAGGCCCTCAATATATCAGTCAGTCAAAACCCGCATTTTCCCGAAGCCCACAGGCGGCTTGCCCTTATTTACAAAAGGAGGATCAAAGACGATGTACTTTCCGAAAAACATGCTGAACTTGCGAGGGAATCGAGGACCCGGATAAAGGCATTCAGAGCCGCGAAGGTCGAATCACTTTACGAAGAGGAAAACCCGCGCGGGACGGCGCTGACGTCGTCACACGAGGCATTATCGCCTCCCACGCTTACGGCGCCCAGGGGACCCGTAGTCCTGGGCAGGAGCGTCGTCGTAGTTTCGGGGCTCCCCAGGTCCGGCACTTCGATGATGATGCAGATGCTTCAAGCGGGCGGGATACCGCCCCTTACGGACGATGCGAGGAAGGCCGATGAGGACAACCCAAGGGGATATCTCGAATATGAAAAGGCGATACGATTGAAGAAGGACGGCTCATGGCTGCCCGAAGCCAGGGGGAGGGCAGTGAAGGTCGTGCCCCAGCTCCTTGCCTGGCTTCCGCGCCTTGACGGCCTCGAATTTGTCGTTATATTCATGGAGCGCGATCCGGAAGAGGTGATAAAATCGCAGCGGGTCATGCTCGCCCGGAAAGGCAGGAAAGGCGCTGCTATTTCCGATGAGCGTCTGCGTGATATATTCACCAGACAGGCGAAACAGGCCAAGCTGCTGCTTGCCATGAGAAGAATCCCCACTCTTTCCATAAGTTATGCCAATACCGTGCGAGAGCCCGCCTCGACCGTCTCGCGGCTTCAGGATGTCTTCGGCGGCTTTCTGGACGCCGGGAAGATGATGGAAGTAGTAGATCCGGCCCTGAGGCGGCAGAAGAGAGTGTGAGCGTCCGGTAATTTCCCTGCAGGACTCCACCACCCCCCGATCCACCATCAAGAAAAATAAAAAACCTCGTTGTTCCCGTAGAAACGGGGTGTTAGAATATTTTGTCGAGAAACAAACTAACACCAACGAGGTGAATATATTATGGCACAGAGAGCGCTT
>JBJKPE010000251.1:0-14089 GCA_046706685.1 Thermodesulfovibrionales bacterium
GCCAGGATGTATGAGGCGATAGTAAAAGGCGACGCAACGCTCGAACCGGGCGTGCCCGAGTCGTTCCATGTATTAATAAAAGAACTCCAGAGCCTCGGTCTTGATGTCGAGCTCCTGGAGAAAAAGAAGAAGGGGGAGTAGATTGGCTGAAGATATTTACGCCATTTTTCAAAAACCTAAGAACCCGACGGACTTTGAGACCATAAGGATAAAACTGGCTTCCCCGGAAAAAATCCGCGAATGGTCCTATGGAGAAGTGAAGAAGCCTGAGACGATTAACTACCGGACCTTTAAGCCCGAGAGGGACGGCCTTTTCTGTGCCAAGATCTTCGGCCCTATCAAGGACTGGGAATGCATATGCGGCAAGTATAAGAGGATGAAACACAGGGGCATCGTCTGCGACAAGTGCGGGGTTGAGGTTATACAGTCGAAGGTCAGACGTGAGCGCCTGGGCCATATAGAACTGGCCACCCCCGTGGCTCACATCTGGTTTCTGAAAGGGGTGCCAAGCCGAATCGGGACATTGCTCGATATGACGATGAGAAATCTCGAGAAGGTGCTCTATTTTGAAAGTTACATTGTGGTTGACCCCGGGGATACGCCGCTCAAGGCGAAGGAATTACTGGGGGAAGAAGACTATAAGAAAAGATCCTCGGAATACGGGACGAGATTCAAGGCCGGAATGGGCGCCGAGGCGATCAGGGAACTTCTGAGGGGTGTCGATCTGGAAACCCTGGCCGTCGAACTCAAGCTGAAGATAAAGGAGGCGGCGTCGATCGGTGTCAAGAAGAAGCTGACCAAACGCCTGAAAGTGGTTGAAGCATTCAGGAAATCGGGCAACAAGCCGGAGTGGATGATCATGGACGTCATACCGGTTCTGCCGCCGGACCTCAGGCCTCTCGTGCCCCTGGAGGGGGGGCGTTTTGCGACCTCCGACCTGAACGATCTCTACAGAAGGGTCATCAACAGGAACAACAGGCTCAAGCGGCTTGTAGAGTTGAAGGCCCCGAGCGTCATCATAAAGAATGAGAAGAGGATGCTCCAGGAGGCCGTCGACGCGTTGTTCGACAACGGCCGCAGAAGCAAGGTGCTGAAGACAGCGACGAAGAGGCCCCTGAAATCTCTGAGCGATATGATCAAGGGCAAGCAGGGTCGGTTCAGACAGAACCTGCTTGGGAAGAGAGTGGACTATTCGGGCAGGTCGGTTATCGTTGTAGGGCCTGAACTGAAGCTTTACCAGTGCGGCTTGCCGAAGAGAATGGCGCTTGAACTGTTCAAGCCGTTCATATTCAGCAGGCTCGAAGAAAAGGGCCATGCGACAACTATAAAGGCCGCCAAGAAGCTTGTTGAGAAGGAGTCGCCCGAGGTCTGGGACGCACTCGAAGAGGTGATCAGGGAGACCCCGGTGCTGCTGAACAGGGCTCCGACTCTTCACCGGCTTGGGATTCAGGCCTTCGATCCGATCCTTGTGGAAGGCAAGGCGATCAAGCTCCATCCCCTCGTCTGCACGGCCTTCAACGCCGACTTCGACGGCGATCAGATGGCGGTCCATGTGCCCTTGTCGATAGAGGCGCAGATAGAAGCCAGGGTGTTGATGATGTCGGTAAATAACATCCTCTCGCCTGCCAACGGCAAGCCCATCGTCGTTCCGACCCAGGACATGGTGCTGGGCATTTATTACCTTCTGAAGGAGAGAGATGGTGCGCGAGGCGAAGGAAGGGTTTTTGCGAGCCCCGAAGACGTGCGTATCGCATACGACGCCGGCCATCTGAGCGAGCATGCGAAGATCAAGGTGAGGATGGACGGGAAGTTTGTGGATACGACGACAGGAAGAATGATTTTCTTCGAGATAGTCCCTCCCGGGATCACCTTTGAGATGATTAACAAGGACATGACCAAGAAGGAGCTTTCGAAGATAATAGAATATGCTTACAAGCACGCCGGCAAGCGTGCGACTGTGGTGTTTCTCGACAACCTGGAGAAGCTGGGCTTCCGGTATGCCACAAATTCGGGCATATCCATATGTATGGCGGATATGCACATTCCGTCAAAAAAGGCGGAAATGATCCGCAACGCCGAACAGGAAGTCCTCGAGGTGCAGAAGCAGTATGCCGACGGTCTGATAACTCAGGGCGAGCGTTACAATAAGGTTATCGACATATGGGCTAATGTTACCGAACGCATCGCCGACGAGATGATGAAGGAACTCGGCGCAGAGGATGACGGGGTGGCCTCTGAAGATGAGCTTAAGGAAAAGAGGTCGTTCAACAGCATATTCATGATGGCCGACTCCGGTGCGCGGGGAAGCGCGGCACAGATACGGCAGCTGGCCGGTATGAGAGGCCTGATGGCAAAGCCCTCAGGAGAGATCATAGAGACGCCTATTACTGCGAACTTCAGGGAAGGGCTTACCCCTTTGCAGTACTTTATTTCCACACATGGTGCGAGAAAGGGACTTGCGGACACCGCCCTGAAGACGGCCAATTCCGGTTACCTTACAAGGAGGCTCGTAGATGTTGCGCAGGATGTCCTCATCACGGAGGATGACTGCGGCACGGCCGACGGAATAACCGTGACCTCGCTGGTGGAGGGCGGGGAGATCATTCAGCAGCTGGAAGAGAGGATACTCGGACGTTTTGCCGTTGAGGACATAAAAGATCCCATTAACAAGGAGATTATCGTCAAGAGGATCCAGGAGATAGATGAGAACCTGACGAAAAAGGTGATCGATGCGGGCATCGACAAGGTAAAGATAAGGTCGGTGCTGACATGCCAGTCGAAATTCGGCGTATGCGCGAAGTGTTACGGCAGGGACCTCGGAAGGGGCGGAAGTATCGAGACAGGCGAATCGGTAGGCATCATTGCCGCCCAGTCGATCGGCGAGCCCGGTACTCAGCTTACGATGAGGACCTTTCATATCGGCGGTACGGCATCGAAGGTTGTCGAACAGACGGTTATGGAGGCAAAGAATCCCGGTTCGATAAAATTCATCAATATCAATACGGTCCAGAACAGGGAAGGCGTTTTTGTTGTCATGAACAGAAACGGCAGTATAGCCGTCGTGGATGCCAAGGGGAGAGAGAAGGAGAAGTACTCTGTCGTTTACGGCGCCAAACTGCGGGTGGCGGAAGGTCAGAAAGTCGATGCGGGTCAGCGACTGGTTGAATGGGATCCCTATTCCACGCCGATACTTACCGAGTTGGGAGGAAGAGTGGCGTTTGGGGACATTGTCGAGGGCGTCAGCGTCAAAGAAGAGGTGGATGAAACGACGGGTCTCTCGCACAAAGTGATAATCGATTATCCTGCAAACATGAGACCCAGACTTTCGATCAAAGACGAGCACGGGAAGGCGACACTCAAGATTCCCGGCACCAACAACCCCGCGCGTTATCTCTTGCCAGGCGGCGTTCACATTCTTGTTGACAAGAATGACGTGGTGTCGCCAGGTGATATACTGGCAAAGATCCCCCGGGAGACGACGAAGACGAAGGACATCACGGGCGGTCTGCCGAGGGTGGCGGAGCTCTTCGAAGCCAGAAAGCCGAAGGAGCAGGCCGTTGTTTCGGAGATAGATGGTACCGTAGAGTTCCGGAGCGCCCAGAAAGGCAAGCGCGTTGTGGTTGTAAAGGGCGGCGAAGTAACAAAGGAATATGACATCCCGAAGGGAAAACATGTCAGTGTACACGAAGGCGACTGGGTTAAGGCCGGGGAGCCGCTCATGGACGGCGCGGTGAACCCTCACAGCATTCTGGATATACTGGGACCGAAGGAACTCCAGAGATATCTGGTAGATGAGGTCCAGAAGGTATACAGGCTGCAGGGTGTTACCATAAATGACAAGCATATAGAGGTGATCGTCAGGCAGATGATGAGAAAGGTAAGGATAGAAGACCCGGGTGATACGATCTTCCTGATAGGAGAACAGGTGGACAGGATGGCATTTCAGGAGGAGAATGCGAGGGTGCAGGCGGAAAGCGGCGCCCCGGCACAGGGCAAACCCCTGCTGCTGGGTATAACCAAGGCGTCTCTAACCACCGACAGCTTCGTCTCCGCCGCTTCATTCCAGGAAACGACAAGGGTTCTCACCGAGGCGGCCATAAACGGGATGGTCGACGAACTCCGTGGTCTGAAGGAAAACGTGATCATGGGCAGGGTCGTTCCGGCAGGTACGGGCATGACGAAATATAAGAACACTTTTGTTAAACGCGATGTGGCCGCGGCCCTCGCCGAGCCAGAAGTTGTGGAAGAATAGATTCTTTGAACGAGTGTTCCCCCGGTTTCCGAAGGAGGCCGGGGGATTTTTTTTTGCTTCGCTCTTCTCCGCGTGCCGATGCCCTTGTCACGCTTGCTACAGCGGCAAAGAAAGCCGTGCCCCCACTGCGCCCCGTGACATTTCAGGATGTTTGATCGGTGCATGGCTAAAATAAGCCTCTCGCGTTATTATGTTAATATATTCGCATAGATACAAATTAAGAAACCTCTAACGGTTTTACGCAGCGTGACAGGAAGTTGCGGGGGGATGAAATTCATAGCTGACGCGATGCTCGGAAGGCTTGCAAAATGGATGAGGCTCTTGGGATGTGACGTGGTCTACCATCCGGACATAGAAGACAGGCAGCTCGTGAAGATCGCGAGGGAAGAGGGGAGGACATTGCTCACCAGGGACACACTCCTTATGAAACGCAAAGGGTTAAGGCCAGCCATCTTTATCAGATCGGATGACATCAGGCAGCAGCTTCTGGAAATCGGGCACTTGCTGAATTCCTGCGAGGCAGGGCCGTTGGGGAAATGCCCGATATGCAACGGTTCCCTCGAAGATGTGCCGGATAAGGGAGAGATAAGGGGGGCGGTCCCCGATTTCGTTTATCTCAACCATCACCGCTTTTTGAGATGCAGCGGATGCGGCAAGGTTTACTGGGAGGGGACGCACTACAGGAACATCAGGAAGAGGATCAGTGAGATCTCAGAGGAAAGAAATGAAGACTAACATATTCCTCCTTGGCCTCGTGGTATTTATAATATCCCTGATCATAACCCTGAACATATTCTTTCAGCAGACCTACCAGAGTGAGATGGCGGAACAGTTCAATAGTCAGCAGCTGATTATCGCCAAGTCGGTTGCGAAAAACATCGAGGACGAAATGCAGCATATTGAGGCGGAGACACTGTCGCTTGCCCGTTTGCTGGCGAGGGAGGGATTGAGTAGCAGGAACCTCGGGGTGTCGGTATACACAGCCTACGTCGATCTGAGCGAGGACTCCCACGTGAATGTTATTGTGCTGGACGACCTCGGAAATATAAAATTCAGCTCTCTCGGTGAAACATCCCGAGATGGACTTCACCGGTTTCTTGATCTCGCGAAACACTCTCCCGCCGGCGAGGTCAGGTACGTGGATATGCTGGCAAAGGACAGGAAGATTGTGATGGTCGCGCCCATAGTCGACCGTGAGGGGTTCAAGGGCGCCCTGCTCGTCGAGATGCCGATCGAGACAGTAAACAGGAAATTCCTTGCGCCGATCAAGGCCGGTATACGGGGGCATGCGTGGATGATGGACAGTGAGGGCACATTACTCTATCACCCTACCCAGCCTGAGATGGTCGGAAGGAACCTGTACAAGGTCGACCCCTCATGTTTTAAGTGCCACAAGTCCTTTGATGTAGAGAAGAAGATCCTGGAAAGCGGAGATATCGGGTTCAGCTCCTATATTGCTCCCTATGGAGAGGACAAGCTGATCGCCTTTTCGCGGGCACGGATTTCCAACATGTCGTGGATTGTCTGCGTATCTATACCTTATTCCGAGGTGACCTTCAGCATACGGAAGAGCATGGAACTCCACTCATTGCTGGTGATTTCGATTTTTTTGGCAACGCTGACCGGCGCCATTGCGATTGTGTTAATGAACAGGCAGAGGATCAAGGCGGAGGAGAAGGCGAAGCATCTTGAAACGCAGAGGCAGCTTGAGAAGGAGATAGTCGAAGCCAAAGACTACCTCGAAAACATACTTGAGAGCACGGAGTCCAAAATCATGGTCCTCGACAAAGACCTGACCGTGAGGACTGTCAATTCGGCATACGAGAGGCTTGCCGGGGTAACGAAGCAGGAAGTTGCCGGAAAAAGCTTCTTCGATGTTTTCCCCGTGGGCGCAGGCAGGGATACGTTCAGTAATATCTTCGAAAAGTGCCTTGACGGGGCCAGCCACCGGTTAAGCAATTATCCCTTCCTCAGGTCGGACGCAATGCTGCATCTGAATATCAGTCTGAACCCGCTCGTCCTTCACGGACAAATAGAGGGGGTTATACTGTCAAACAGCGATGTGACCGAGGAGGTCAAGCTCAAGACCAAGATCCAGGAGTATGCCGAAAGGCTTGAAGAGATGGTTGTGCACAGGACAGATGAGCTGAAGGAGGAGAAGGAAAAGCTTGATGCAATTGTGAGCGCTATTGAAGGAGGGCTTTTCGTGATGAACAGTTCCGACAAAAGGATCCTCTGGGCTAACAAGACACTGCTGGGGTGGCTCGGGGCCGGGAAGGTTGAAGAACTGAAAGCCGAGGCGGTCTATTCGGAGAAGGTGTTTAAACTGCCGATAGACAAGGCTCTTGAGTCAAGGCGGATGGTGCAGGCTGTCGTGGCTGCCGGCTTCAGCGGGAAATCGGGATACTTCCAGATAACCGTCAATCCGCTGCCGGAGGGAGGCGGCCACGCTCATATCCTCGTGCTCATACAGGACATTACTGAGATGAAAAAGATGGAGGAGCGGATGATGCATTCCGAAAAACTCTCCGCCCTGGCGAGGATCTCTGCAGGGGTCGCTCACGAGATCGGCAACCCGCTTACCTCCATCTCTTCATACGTGCAGATACTGAGGGAGATGGACCACGACGAGTTTACAAAGGAAAGCCTCGACACCATCGCAAAACATATTAACAGGATTGCAGACATTGTCATGCAGATGTCCAGTTTCACGAGGACAAAGGCTAGCGAACTGCGTCACCACAATGTCCGCGAACTTGTGGAAATGACGCTTGATCTGGTGAAATACGATAAACGCATTAAAAATATTCTGACCCGTATTGAAATCCCTGACAACCTCCCGCAGGTCGTCGTGGATGAAACACAGTTTATCCAGGTGCTGATGAACATCATCCTCAACGCCGCCGATGTGATGCCGCAGGGCGGAACACTCGACATTGCCTCAAGAGAACTGGATAAGGAGGTGGAGATATCGGTCGCGGACTCGGGACCCGGAATTGCTCCCGAGCATATGGAGAGGATCTTCGACCCTTTTTTCACGACAAAGGAGAAGGGTACCGGGCTGGGACTTGCCGTAAGTTATAGTATAATTAAAGGGTATCGGGGAGATATCCTGGTTGAGAACAAACCGGGAGGGGGGACGATCTTCAGGGTGAGGTTGCCATATTATGAGAGCTGATCCATACAAAATCCTAGTCGTTGACGATGAGAGAGACATCTGCAAGGCCCTTGAGTTCCTGCTCTCAAGGGAAGGATACAGGATAACGGTGGCAAGCAGCGGCGAGGAGGCGCTGAAAAAGATCGAGGCGGAGGATTTCGATCTGGTGATAACGGACCTGAAGATGGCCGGAATCGACGGCATGCAGGTCCTTGAAAGTGCCCTTGTTATGAACCCCAACCTTATTGTTGTCATCATGACCGCCTTTGCGTCGGTGGAATCCGCAGTAAAGGCGATGAAAAAAGGCGCAAGTGATTACATTGTCAAACCGTTTATAAATGAAGACGTAAAGATGACGGTGAAGAGGCTCCTGGAGCACAAGAAGGTCCTGATGGAGAACATAGCACTGAGACAGCAGCTCAGCCAACAGTTCGGCTGCCGTGAATTCGTAGGGGTTTCGCCCCAGATGTTCAAGGTCTTCGAGGTGCTCGAAAAGGTTATACCCACTAGGAGCAGCATACTCATCCTCGGCGAAAGCGGCACCGGCAAGGGAGTGATCGCCGAGATAGTTCATTGCAACAGCCAGAGAAAGGACAAGCCTTTTATCTCGATAAACTGTTCTGCCATCCCCGAGAACCTTCTGGAGAGCGAACTCTTCGGCTACCGGAAGGGGGCTTTCACCGGAGCGGCCTCCGACAAGAAGGGCCTTATCACCATGGCGGATCAGGGCACGCTGTTTCTCGACGAGATCGGAGATATGCCGCTTGGGTTGCAGGCCAAGCTGCTCAAGGTGCTCGAAACCGGGGAAGTGCTTCCATTGGGGGAGACGAAACCGACATTTGTTGATGTGAGACTTGTTGCCGCTACGAACAAAAACCTCGACGAGCAGATCAAAAAGGGGCTGTTCAGAGAGGACCTCTATTACAGGCTCAACGTGATCGAGGTGAAGATACCGTCGCTGAGGGAGCGGCGGGAAGACATCGACGTGCTTGCCAGGCACTTTGTTGAGAAGTACGGCAAGGAAGCGAATAAGAAGGTGTGCGGGATAACCGAGGATGCGATGGAGGTTCTTCACCGGTATAGCTGGCCGGGCAATGTAAGGGAGCTCAGGAATGTGATGGAGCGGGCGGTTGTCCTGTCGGGGTCCGAGAAGATAGGACTTGCCGAATTGCCTGAGAAGATCAGCTCACAGGACGGCGGCAGAAACGCGAGTACCTTGAAGGACAGACTGGACTATTATGAAGAAAAGATTGTAAAGGATGCGCTGGAGTCCCATGACTGGAACAAGGAGGAAACCGCGGTGGAATTGGGGGTCGACCTCGCCACTCTCTATCGCAAGATCAAGAAACTCGGAATTGCAGAGCGTTAGAAGACGACGGGGCAATCCGTGAAAGAGAATCGGGCGAAACTTGCCATGACTATGCCTGGCCCGTCAAGTCTGGTCTTTTATACAACGGTTGGTTTCAAGCTGCTCAATAAGTTTCTCATATGTCTGATGGAAAAATTTTGCATCGAAATCCCGCATCTCCGTGAGCATGCCCTCCTGTTCCTCTGCGCTGAGGTAGTCCAGACAGGGGAAGAAGAAATGTTTGTCTTCCTTCTCTATATGGGCGGGGTAAAGATCTACCATCTTTTCATAGATCGCCACGATCTCCGAAGACCTGTCGTGCCCACCGGCGCAACGGTCTTTAGCTCCGGCCAGTCCGGTAACGATTGTCCTTGCTGTGCGGTGCTCTTCAATCAGCTCGTCCATGATCCTTCTATGTTCTGAGGTCATCTTTTTCCCGGAAAGGGCCTTGAAAAGAATGTACTCCTCCTTGCCGTGATGACAGAGATCCACATAAGTCCGGAAGAAATCTATGACCTGCCCGGCAAAAGGAATGTCTGCCGCAGTAGTCCCGCCGCGAAGAATCGCTATCTCCTGTCTTATGAGGTCAAGCATGCGGTCCGTAAGCCGGTGCTCGACCATCAGAGGACCTATCGGTTTCATGTTATAGGCCGGCCATGTGGAGAAAGCTCATTTTTTCTCCAGATATTCCTTCAGAGCTACTGCGTTGTTGAAACGCTCTTCCCTTGAGCCATATACCAGCGTCAACTTCTCATGGTGCGATATCTCCGAAAGCTGGTGTACCGCTTCCGGATTGTTATCCAGTTCCCTGAAGTATCTCCTCTTGAATTCGTCCCATTTTCCGGGCTCATGGCCGAACCACTTCCGCAATTGGCTGCTCGGTGCGACCTCCTTCAGCCAGAGATCAATCCCTGCGTCGTCCTTTCTGACGCCTCGCGGCCATAACCCGTCTATGAGCACGCGATACCCATCGCTCTTTGCGGGTTTTTCATATGCCCTCTTGAGGGAGATCGGCATACCAAGGCCTTTCTAATCGACCAGTTTAGCCTTTAATTTGATCTCGGTTCCTGCCAGGGCCTGTGAGACCGGACATCCCTTCTTGGCGGCGTCGGCCTGCTCCAGAAACTTCTTTTCATCTATACCCGGGACCTTTGCCTCCATCTCCAACTCGATGCTGGTGATCCTGAATCCCTCGCCTACCTTGTCGAGATGGACATTAGCGGTGGTATGAATACTCTCGGGTGAATAGCCCGCCTTTTCAAGAAAGAGTGAGAGGGCCATAGAAAAACAACCGGCGTGTGCGGCGCCCACGAGTTCCTCAGGATTGGTTCCCGCCCCGTTTTCAAAGCGCGATGAGAAAGAATAAGCTCCCTGAAAAGCGCCGCCGCCCACCTTCATTGTTCCTTTCCCGTCACGCAACCTGCCTTCCCAGATCGCTTCTGCTTTACGTACAGGCATTCTTGTTCCTCCTTGTAAAATGTTCAGGGATGTTACTTAATCGGATTTCAGATGAGATGCAATACTCTCCCGGTTTCCTAAGCAAAGTATATAACGTTACAGGGTAATGTCAAGTTGTTGTACAGGTTGCCTGATACACTGATAAAATCTGCCGGGATCATTTATCATCTATTATGGTGTATCCCGTAAGGAGGCTTCTGACGCTCGTTTTCCTGACGGAGGGTGGGGCTCTGGCCGCCGCCCTTCTCCTGGCGGGCTGGTTGGATATTCGGCTCTTCCCGCTGACGCGGAATTTATGGGGGGACATACTCAAGGGGACTGTGGCGGCCCTGCCGCCGCTTGCCTTCTTTATTTGTTCGCTCTCAAAAAGGGCCGGGAGAGTACCCGCTCTTCGTTCTCTGAGAAGAAAGGTTCTGGGAGATATCAGGGAGCTTTTCCTTGATGCCCGTCCGGTCGATCTTCTGCTGATCTCCGCCAGCGCCGGACTGGCTGAAGAGCTGCTCTTCAGGGGTGTAATTCAGGGCAAGGTCGGGATTGTCGCGGCGAGTATTATCTTCGGTCTCGTCCATTTTGTCAGCCCGGCGTATGTCATCGCCGCGTCGCTCATGGGCTTTTACATAGGGGCAATTTTTCAGATGTCCGGCCACCTTCTCGTGCCAATACAGCTGCATTTCATTTATGATCTCGGTGCACTGGCATACATAATGTACTTCCAGGGTGGCGGTGAACCAAATGGGGAACGGGCGGCGTAGCAGGTAATGTTAAATAAGTCTCTTTATATCGGAGCGCGGCTCCAAAACCTATAAGGGAATATTAAATCCGAAAACCGCACGATAAAGGGGCTTGTTTTCAAGTTCTTCCCGCACGGCCTCTATGCCGCGGGGCGGCTCGAGGGAAACGTAAGCCATAAAATCCTCGTCCAACCGGACTCTCAGCGCCTTGGAGAGAATCTCTGCTTTCCCGGCGTTTTTGATGTTATCGTTACCAGGCTCTTCTTGCGCTCTGGCCATCGTGTCGGCATTAAAAACCTGGACGCGACTTGCACCGGTCTTTGCCTGAAGGGGAGAAGATTGTGAGGCCATGGTTTGCGAGGCGAAAAAGAAAAGGCTGACCAGGCAGAGAGAAACCGACAGGATTTTTGATGCATTATTTATAGCCGAACGGTTGTCCACGATAATCAACTTTATAAACAATATTATATGTTAATTATCAGGATTTCGCAAGAAGTATTTAGCCGGCTGCGGCGAGTCTCATTTTTCTGCCTCCATGGCAATTGTTATATTCTATGACCTTTACTCCCATGTCCAGCAGGAGACCCACGAGGTTGGCAAGCTCATCAAGCGAAAAAAATTCCGAAGGAAGGACATCGTTGATTTCGTCATAGGTTACCTTTCCCCTTTTTACGCCTATGTCTATTATAGCTTCTACAACGTCACACTCTTTCATGCTTCACCTTTCTCCGTCAACGCCGTTAATATTGATTGACAACGCCCGAACGACCATGCATGCTTTTTTTACCCAGTTCTTTCTTGGGGAGATGTCTTTCCTGAAATCGTCTCTCCAGTCTCTGATATCAAGATCTTTCCCTTTTTCAGCTAAACATAAAAGATTAGTTTGAAGAAAATATGAAGGATTTTCGCCTTAAAGAGACTTGGCAAATCAAGCAAAATGCGGTTTGTTTCCTCCCTAACTGACTGTTTTGAAAGTTGAAATCGATGCGAATCAGACTATCACAGATCAGGAGGAAATGTACAATTAAATAATCTTAATCAAAGACAGCGTTTTCTCATTTCTGAACATTGGGGAAATCGAAAGTGACGGACCCTTCATCCATCCCTTTGACGACCTTGACCTGTACTGCCCAGTGGCCGGCCATTGTTAGAGGCATGACGACCTTGTAAGTGCCACCCCCTTCTTCGGTTACCGTGGGCGGAAACATGACGCCCATATTGTGTTCCGGCATCGTCGGGTTCACTTCCACCTTCGCGCTTTGCACAGGAGCCCCTTTCCCGTCGCTTATTTTTAACTCAACTTCATTTCTTCCCATCTTCAGTGTCTTGTCACTGAAGACAATCTTCACATGGAAGCTGCCATTTGCCGTCGACTGAGTAATGCTTTTTTTTGCACAGCCCCAAACAAAGAAGACGCTCGCAATAATAATAAAGAAAGACACTGACACTTTTTTCATGACTGCCTCCCCACGTTTTCCTTCGTGTATTATAGCCGAACTCACCCCCTTTTTTGGCTTCCGGTAGAAGGTCGACTTGTTTTACCGAAGACGGCCGGCGTGAAGGCTGAGGTGAAGTTGGATGTCACCACGATCCCCGGCCGGGCCCCAAAAAAGGACTCTTCATGATCGTCTTCGAATCCGATGAAGGAATGCGTCTTGCCGCGCTTGCAATTAATATCCGGGCGGCAGTAGAGTAAGAAAGGGTTTCTTAAGATGAATGTTGTCGGCATACATAGCCTTACGGAAGACAAACAGAGTCTGGGAGACAAGCTGGCTGCAGCCCTCGGTGTCACTGCCTTCGAGGCGCTGTCGCGGTTGCGTATACCTGGTAACGGTCCTCTTGTTGTCGCCGTATTCGCAGAACCGGTGCCGGCCGAGCGGCTGGTTGATAAGCTTCGGGCCGTAGGATTCCATGCGACGTTTTTAACGGACGATGAGATTTCAACTGAGGCCGGGCTGTCGGCTGCCAGACGGTTTCGTCTTGACGACGAAAGGTTATACGTTGAATATCTTCAGGGAGGCAGCATTGACATCGCTTATCGAGGTATCCGGCTAATCCTCCGGGGCACGCGTATTGTCCGCAGCACTTCAACGGAGACAGTGAAAGATCGATCATTCAATCTTGGTCGAGCCGTGCTTTCCAGCGGACTTATGCTCACCAAGACCACCAAGACCGTAAGGCAGACAACGAATGAGGCGAGGGAAGGTTTCTTCGCCCTTTATACGGCTGACGGGACTGCGATGACCTTTAATGAACGAGGTCTCGTTTATGATTCGCTGGGCGCGGTTCGCCAGCCGGCCAGCGCGGCGAATTTCGTTTATCTTTCCGGCGAACTTCGCCGTCGCTGCAAGGAAGCTGTTTACGATGAACGCCTTTTAACAAGGGCCGGCCAGGCAGCTCTGCTCGGTCCCCTTCTCAGCCCGGAGGCCCACTTGTCCGTTGCCACCTGCCTGCTTGCGAAGGTGCTCCGGGGTAGTGTCTGAAGATCTCCGATTCGCCACAAGGGGTGATGAGAGAACGGAGCGGATGTATTGCAATTCGGTCGTGGGTTGAAGTAGAATTAAAATCGAGGAGAAAGCCGAAGAACTGTACCAACGCACATGTTTTTCAGTTATTTGTTCCCCCATCACCCGGATAATCCCCGCATCGGCTTGAGGCCTCTTCCCAACCAACCGCCTCTTATCTGCGGGCCTCCGATTTTCCAGTTCCGGAGAGGTTGGGTGCCGGCGTCCGACAGAATTAAGGACAAAATATGATTCGTGTGAGGAGGTTGATGTGTTTGGATTAGGGTTGCCGGAATTGATGGTGGTTTTGGTGATTGCGCTTCTGGTATTTGGCCCCGGCAAACTGCCGGCAGTCGGCAAGGGGCTGGGCGAATCGATCAGGGGGTTTAAGAACGCGCTCAAAGACGATCCGGAAAAAGAGAAAAAAAACTTAGAGAAGAAATAAGAGCACCGGCTCAGGATCGGAAGATCTGAAACCGGATGCACATGACAGGAAATCCATATCTTTAGACCTTATCGGAGGACCCACTTGGCATATGGAAGAAATTAGCGCAGTTGCTGATATACGCGAAATACCGGCGGACGATATACCTGCAGACTCCTGGGACTGGTTCCTGAGGGCCGCCATTCTGTGCGGTC
>JBJKPE010000252.1:0-8476 GCA_046706685.1 Thermodesulfovibrionales bacterium
GCAGGGGCTGGATGCTCTTATCGAGAAGCCGACGACCGGGAGAATTCCGAACAAGTACAGGGATGGAGGATATCTCGAACAGAAGAAGATCCCTCTGGACCCATGGGGCAATGCCTATGTTTACGTCTCGCCCGGGATGCACGGCGACTACGATATCATGAGTTATGGCGGCGACGGCAAGGAAGGGGGGGAGGGCACTGACGCGGATATTTCAAGTTGGAATATGTGACCCCGCACACCTGTAATATCATAAACGGGGAAACGGTGAGGCACAGCCGTTTACACGAAGGCAGCTTCATCTGCGAGCAGGGAGAGATTCTTGCCACCTGGCGGACGGGGTTCACCCTCCTTGAAATGGTCGTGGCCGTCTTCATAATCTCGCTCTTCGTGGCTATGGTAATTCCGTCTTTTTACAGGGCCGGGGAAAGCAGACTTGACGCCGATGCGAGAAAAACCGCGGCGCTTCTCCGGTACCTCAACGACAGCGCCATATATACGAAAGATACCTATCCCCTGACCTTTGACATCCAGGACCGCAGAATTACATGGAAGGGTCCTGACGGTGAAAAGACTGAAGAAATGAAAAGCCTGACGGGCGTAACCCTCCCTTCGAAGGGCGAAGTCACGGAAGGCAGCGTCACCGTATTCTTCGGGCCCCTGGGTCTTGCGGAAAATGTCGATGTACACCTGCGGGTCGAAGACGACATTATGACGGTCACATTCAACCCCCTGAGCGGAAGGGCACTGATAAAACGTGATGGCACATAAGAGAGCCGGCGGTTTTACACTTCTTGAAATAATGATCGCGCTGGCCATTATCGGAGGGCTGCTCATCACCCTGCTCTATACGCTGAATTATAACCTGGGCATCGCGGAACGCCATGAATTCACCACAGTCGCCACACTCCTTGCAAGAGACAAGATTGAAGAGGTCGAGGCGAATCCCCAGGCCTCCACAGGGGCCTTCCCTGAACCTTACTCTGAATACCGCTTTGCCGCAGTGATCCAGGGCTCACCCTTCCCGGGGATATCCGAGGTGTCGGTGACCGTCAGCAGGGGAGATGAGCATCTGAAACTTGCCGACTTCATAGGAAGCAGTGATGGAACGAGCAAAGGTCTCTGAGAGGGGCTTCACCCTAATCGAGCTTCTGGTTTCCATGGTCCTCCTTTCGATCGTTCTCGGCGCGGTTTACAGCACATTCTTTCTGGCGCACAAGGCACTGGACGGGATGGACGAATCTATTCTTAAGCTGCGCGAATGCAGGATGTTCATGGACACCATCGTGAGGGAAACCGACTCCCTCCTGGCAGGACGGAAGTATTCGGTCTTCAAGGTGGAGGACAGGGACATCTTCGGCAAGGAGACGTCAAGGTTTACCTTCACGGCATTTTCCCCTCTTGTCCCCGGGCTTTCCCTGATCAGTTACTATGTGGACCAGAGAGACGGCAAGTTGGTGCTTTTTAAAAAGCTTGGGAGCGTATCGAGTGCCGCGCAAGGCGACCCGATCGAGCTGATGGACGGCATCGGGTCCTTTACGATAGAGGTAAGGAATGGCGACAAGTGGGTCAAGACCTGGGACTTTGCGGAAACCAGAAGGGTCCCTGACGAAATCAGGATAACCCTTACCGTCATGATCAAAGACAGGCCGGTCAGCATCTACGAGACGGTGAACCCGAAGATCGGGAGGACCTTGTGAAGAGACCGCTCAGACTCCGCAAGGCAGGCCCTGACAGTCTTGTGCCGGCCGGAAATAAAGACGGCATGGCCCTCGTCCTCACGCTTATGATCGTTGCGATCATCACCGCCATGGTCGTGGAATTCGCTTACGGCATATACACAAACACGACGTCCCTCTCAAACTGGAAGACTTCCCAGCAGCTCTCTCTTGCAGCCAGGTCCACCGTCAAACTTGCAGCAAGGCTGATAGCAGAACAGGCGCAGAAAACGGACACTAACGGCACCTTCTCGATCTCGCAGGCGGTCCCTTTCGGCGATCTCGATACGACTGTGACTCTCAGCATAGAGGATGAAAACGCCAAGTTTAATCTCAATTCTCTCGTAACAACAAACGGGAAACTCGATACCAATGGAAGACCCGAACAGTTCGTTAAGCTGCTCCAGGCACTGAAATTGCCGACTTCCATAGCCGACAGAGTCATCGACTGGATCGACCCTGACAGCGAGCCCAGGCTCCCGGGATCCGAAACTGGTGCGAAGAATGCCTATCTCGACAGCGTGGACGAACTTCTCCAGATCCCGGGGATCGACAGGAAGACTTATGAGCGGCTTTTGCCCTATGTTACAATATACGGGACCGGTGCCGACCAGGGCGGATACGTGCAGGGCTTGATCAATATTAACGACGCAAGTCTCCCTGTACTGATGTCGCTCCCGGGCGTAGATGAATCGATGGCCGAGAGGGTGATAGAATACAGGAAGATCACGCCGTTTACTGTACCCACAGACATCACCAAAGTGGCGGGGTTCGGAACTGTGGGCATCGCTCTCGGGGGTTCCATAACGACCGGCAGGTCGGTTTTTCATGTAACGGCCACTGCAGAGTCCGGAGGCATCAAAAGGACAATAGACAGTGTCCTTGAGGTATCTGGAATAAGCGCAACGGTCAGATACTGGAAGGAGATGTGACATCACTTCTTTAGAGGAACATAAGGGATGAGCGGAACAGTCTTCATCGATCTCACTGAGGAGAAGCTGACCGTTTACGATCTCGGAAAAAACGGGACGGCCGGCCTGGAGATAGCGTCCAAAAATGTCGGCGAGGGCTATTCCTTCAATCTCGAAGGCGTATCGGCCGGAGTGGAAGACTCATGTCTGAGCCTGCCACTTGGCCTTCTCAATTTCAGAATTGTGGAGCTGCCCTTCTCCGACATCGCAAAGATACGTGAACTCCTGCCGTTCGAAATCGATGGTCTCGTGCTCGGGGGAGCATCCGGCATTGTCTTTGACGCCCATGTCCTCGGAGAGAGCAACGGGAAATCAAGAGCGCTTGTAGCCTATCTCTCCAAGGATAGACTGAAGACTATACTGCACGGGCTGAAGACCGCGGGTCTCGATCCCAGGGTTGTAACGTCCGTCGATCTTACTCACTCACTCGCAACAGCTGACTCGGAAGAAAAGCTGACGGAACTGCTTACGGCCCCTGGACGGCTGGAGGGAGAAGCAAGGATGAAACAGGCGGTGAAGGAGATGAAAAATCCGGTCATCAACCTAAGGAGAGGGGAACTGGCCTATACCGTCGATGCCGAAAAGACAAGGAAATCACTCAGAACGACGGCCGCGCTGGCCATACTTATACTGGTCATATTCCTATCGAATCTGTCTTTTATGACGATCTCCATCGAAAGGGAAAACCGGACCGCCAGGGAAGAGATGAGAAAGACCTATCTAAGCCTGTTCCCTCAGGAAAAAAAGATCACGAGCGAGACCTATCAGCTCAAGGCCCATATAAAAGAGCTGAAGGACAAGGAGAGCTCCTTCAAGGGTATCTCGCCGCTCGGGACGATGCTCGATCTCTCCCGGATCAGCGGACCGGCCCTTAAACTGAACGAAATAACCATCGAAAAAGATCTGATCGTGCTGAAAGGAGAGTGCGCGTCGTTGAGCGATGTACAGGCGATCAGGAACGAACTGCAGGGGATCATGAAAGACGTGACTATATCCGACACACGGCCGTCTTCTCATAACGGAACTCTTTTCACACTGACGGCAAAACAGGGAAAAACATGAGGATCGAGGCCAACAGACGGACGATCATCCTCTCGGTGGCGGCAGCCCTGCTGGTCGCCTGCGTCGTCATGTGGTCTTTATACTCCTCGGCAAAAAAAGCGCATGCCGGTTTGATTGCCCAGAAGACCGAACTCCTTGCTTTGAAACAGGACTACCTCTCTGTCAGGAGCTCTGTCGCAGCGGTCGAGGGCAGGAAGACGCTCACAAATGTCCAGGGCATCGCCCAGGCGGTGGACGAAATCTTCAAGCCCCTCGGCCTCGCAGATAAGGTCAAGTCTGTAAAGTCGACGGGTGTAAGAGAGAAGGAATACGGCACGGAAGAGGAAGCTGAAGTTCAGATCGAGAAGGTCAGCATGAATGAAATGGCGAACATCTTCTATAAAATCGAGAACGCTCCTATGATCCTTACCATCAGAAGGACGACGGTAAAGACCTCCTTCGACGACCCCACCCTGCTGAATATATCGATGACCATCACACTCGTGAAGCCAAAGTGAAAAGGCTCCTCGTCGCCGGCATAATAGCCGCGGTCCTTGTCTTCGGTCTCTGGTTTATCGCAGTACCCGAGAGCCTGTTATCAGGTTTAATCACCAACTCTTTTCAGGGCTCTCCTGTCAGTATCGATGTTGTGAATCTGCAAAAGGGTCTCTTTTATAATGTCCGGATCGGACAGATCGTCCTGAAGAAGGCAGGCGCTGCGCTCCTCTCCGTCGACAACGCCTCGGGAAGAATCAGTTTTTCGTCGCTCCTGAAGCTGAGGCCGGGCATCACCTTTCACGGAGACGTAGCCGGGGGGACGGTCAGAGGGACATTGTACCTTTCAGGGGGAGGCCGCAGTCTCGACGTCGTACTGAAAAACGCGCAAATTGAGGAAGTGCCCTTCTTCACCCGTACGGGCCTTGGCGGCAGGGGGATAATTTCCGGAGAGTACCGCGCCGAAAACAACACGGGAAATCTGAAGTTCACCGTTGAGGATGCAGCCATAAAGACCGCTTCTTTCGGCGGGGTCCCTGTGCCGCTCAACATGTTCCGTACCGCCAGGGGGGCGATGGAAACAAACGGCAGCATGCTCAGGATTATCTCCTTTGCCATGGAAGGTAAAGGGATCTATGCGCGCATCAAGGGAGACGTGACCGGGAGGATGTTCAACCTGACCATGGAAATCATGCCGGATGCCTCACTTGAGGGACAGGACCCGATCTTCTCGATTATCAGAAGCTACGAGGTCTCACCTGGATACTATTCCATTCCGATCAGAAGCGCAATTCCATTCTGATCCTTTTACCCTGCCAGCGGTTTGATCCCCTTCAACATAACCTTGCAGTCTGACCCCAACATGCCCCTCTGCGCAAACAGACACTCTGTTGCGCTATGGATTAATATTGGCTCTTGACAGGGTAGCCTTTAATGGGTGCCCCTCTGGCTTTCCTACATTATTTTCTTTCTCTTTATCTCCGGAGCGAGGGGGACGAGCGAGGGGGACGTTGTTTCTAACTGTGCTTTATGACATGATATGGCTTTTCCACCCTCTCAATGGCACGCGTAATGCTCGATGTATTCACACCGACGTGCCGCGCTATCTCCGCCGAGGAAAGTCCCAACTGGTCCCTGCTCCTGATCGCGATCACTGACCGCGCCGCGCTCACCTTGCGGCGCTTGCTGCCCCCCATTAGTTCCGCTGGGCCTATTCCAGCCTTCCGACACTCTTCATCGATTATCATCTGAATTGTCCGACCGGCCCGTCTGTTTCTGAGTTGCCTCAGTTGTCGGTCTTCAGCCTCTTTAAGGACTTTGCTGACAAAATCGCCCCCGCCCAGTATGCGTTCATCAAATTCTTCTCTCTGCCCCCTTCTGCGCGAGGCCAGCACCTGTGACCATCCCCCCTGACTCCGAATGAGTCCCCCTCCCGTCAACTCCTTACTCTCGGCATGGCTGATCTCTTCTCTCATAAAATTCCGATATGCATGAAGGGCCTTCCTGCGGGTGCTGCCGAACTGAGACAGAACGTAGTCGGTATCCATCCAGGGTTTTTTAGATTTACCTGCTATGTCACGATGTCCGCTCCACGGATAACGGTCCAATTCTTCTACGGTCTTGACGATTTTTGCCCGAAGGGGGTTCAAATGGATGTAGCGGACAAGGGCCAGAAGGTAATTGTCTTCTTCACAGAGGACCGATTTGTATCTGTTTTCGAAGAGATGTCCAGTTCGGTGATGCCGGCGATTATAGTACTGCGCGTACCATGTGAGAAGTCTTCTCATGACCGAGGATATGCCCTCTTTACCGCTCTTAAACAAAATATGCACATGATTGCTCATGAGAACCCACGCGTAGACGGTACATTTACCCTCAGTTACGTTCTGCCCGAGGCGCTCCAGAAAACGGCTCTTGTCCTCATCGTCTCTAAAGATGGCGGCTTTGTTGATCCCCCGCACCATAATATGATGGAGGGCACCGGGTATATCCAACCGGGCTTGACGCGGCATGCTCAATTTTATCTGACTTACGCTTCTTTGTCAAGAGCAATGCACTGTTAGAAACAACGTCCCCAAAGATTTTGATGCTGCTCAAGACGATTGATACTTTTCTGAAGGCGGCGGGAAAGTAAGGAGAAGGTGTTTGTCGAGAGCATAGGTTAAAGCACTTCTCTTCCGTCTTTTCACTTGACTCCTCTGGCGATCTTTATAACGCCAGCCGCCGCCGACACAATCATCAAAAAAACAATAATTATTTTGAAAGTCTTGATATCAGTTGGGGTCAGCGGCCGAGGGGCTTGAAAAAAACGAATAATCAGCCAAGCAATTGAGCCGATCAAAATGCCTATTAACACGGGCTTAATGAGAAAAATTGGCAACCAAAAAACACCAAGAATCCAAGTCGACGACGGACGTCCGATAAATAACTGTGAAATCATAATACTGAGATAGTAACTTAGCCCCATCGCAAGACCAACAATGCCGCCCGCAATCGGTAGAATGTTTGGGTATGAGATCTTCGATAACATAATTTCTTATTCTATAGTCGTCTAGTGAAAGCTGCCACAAGAAGGGAAATAAGCTATCCCTCCACCGCCCTTGACAGCACTACAGTAGAATGAGGCCCTACAATTGCACTTTTCCCGCTCATTGGGCGGCAGCTTGCTACATTTATTCTGCATGCATGCACAAAAATTCTGATCGCACTTCTTTCTGCCTCCACACTTGTCGTAACAGTCATCGTGTTTGTCACAGCATGCACTTAATCCCCATGGATCAGGAATACTCATGCCAAATGGCCCACAGCCTGCAAGCCCCAACGGGTCTATCCTGTTCACGGGATTATTCCCGACATACGCATACAGGTTTATGTCGCCTCCCTCAAACCCAATCGGGTCTTCGCTGATGAACCTTTGAAGCACAGGAGAGTAATACCTCGCTCGATAATAGTACAACCCCGTCCCATCATTCTCCCTGCCCGTATACTGGAATGGATTGTCAGACGCCTCGCCTGAGATCGTCACGTTTCCAAACGGATCATAAGTATAGGTAGTCATTACATTGCCGTTCTCATCCGCAAGCGCTATCACACTGCCGAGTGCATCGGTCTGGTAGTATCTCACTGTGCCATCGGCCTTTATCCTTGCCAGAGGCTCATCGATATTCAAGGTACGCACATAGTTTGTCGTTACAGCTCCACTCCGCATTTCCTGTATGATATCCATTCCATCGTAAAGATACTGTGTCGTAACACCATTGATTGTCTTCTCAATTCTTCTGCCTATGGCATCGTATTCAAAAGATGCGATAACTGTTGAACAATCAGATTTGAAGCCATTTATCCCCACAAGTCTATTTCTCGCGTCCCATGTGTAAGTAGTTGTACCACACGAGTCAGTCATGGACAAGAGATTGCCATTTTCATCATACGTCAGGTCCTTAGCCGAAGCAGTCGCTGGAGTGAAAGTCAGCATCTCGTTGGCGTTGTCGTAGGAGGCGCTCGTTACCCCATTCCTCAACGGCAGTGCTGCGTTTGTCCTGGTCATCTTCGTCCTGTTTCCGTTGCGGTCATATTCATAGAGAATGTCATCTATATTGGCCGAAGGGTTCTGGTAGAGCATTTCCACAAGCCTGCTTGCAATATCATATGTGTAGTTGGTCGAAAGATATTCCCAGTGCGCCTGTTTGCCTTTGCCGACCATGTATAGAGGCGCCTGGAGAGATGTCCTCCTTCCTCCGTTATCATATGCGATATTGAAATCCTTCACCGTCCCGTTTATAGACCTCGATACCTTCGTCAGCCTTCCCGCATTGTCATAGGTATAATTTACCACGGGCTGCCCGGAAACGCTCATGGTTATTCTTCTTCCGTCTTTGTCGTAGGTGTAATCGATCGTTCCCATAGGAGTCACTTCCTGCGATATCCTGTCCATTCCGTTGCCGGCACAATTTCCACAGTAGGCATCACTGTAAGTGTAATCGATATAATTCAAGAGTCCGCCGCCGCTGTCATACTCCCCGACGTAATCGACCCTTCCCAATGCGTCATAGGTATATTCGGTGTAGGAATTGTCATTATAGGTAACCCTTTGGACCCTGTTCATCGGGTCATGGGTGAACTGCGTTACCTGTCCCTTTCTGTCTGTAAAAGAAGTCACGTTGTCACTCGTATCGTATGTATAGGTCTCGAATCTGCCAAGCTGGTCCGTCATCCTGGCAAGCCTGCCACTGTCGTCATATTCATATTGCATAT
>JBJKPE010000253.1:0-8346 GCA_046706685.1 Thermodesulfovibrionales bacterium
GGCTGGAGGTGTAAGTGCAGTAATGCATTCAGCTGACCAGTACTAATTGGCCGTGAGTCTTGACCCTTATTTCTCTTCCCTCCTGTTGTCAAAAAAAGCTTGCAAAAGTTTGTTCTTTGATGTTATACTAGACTTTGTCGGAAAATAGAGTTTCCGGTGGCGTTGCCGGAGGGGCTACACCCGTTCCCATCCCGAACACGGAAGTTAAGCCCTCCATGGCCGATGATACTCGGACCGCGAGGTCCTGGGAAAGTAGGTAGCCGCCGGATTATAATGGAGGCCAGGAAGAAATTCCTGGCCTTTTTTTGTTGCCAGCGAAAAGGGAAGTGGTGATCATTAAGGCCATCTTCCCAAGGGACTGGATTTTCACGAAACATCCTGCGATAATGATCTAGTCATGAAACATCAATATACCAAATCTTGCGGAGTTCAGATGTGAATCAGACGCCCGGTGGCTTATTTCGTACGGCCCTCGCTGAGGAGAAGCCCCTCCAGGTGGTGGGCACGATCAACGCATTTTCAGCAATAATGGCTGAAAAAGTCGGCTTTCGTGCCGTTTATCTTTCCGGAGCAGGGGTGGCGAATGGCTGCTTTGGTCTTCCGGATCTCGGAATGACCACGCTTACGGAGGTTCTCGATGAAGCGCGACGCATAACAGGAGTCGTTTCTCTACCCCTTATCGCAGATGTTGACACTGGATGGGGAAGCGCCTTCATGATCGGGAAAACGGTCCGGGAGATGATCCGGACTGGGGTGGCGGCTATCCACATAGAGGACCAGGCAGGCACGAAACGCTGCGGGCAGCGGCCGGGGAAGAAGGTTGTGGGTGCGCAAGAGATGGCTGACCGCATAAAAGCAGCGGTTGACGCAAAGACCTGTCAGGATTTTGTTGTGATCGCAAGGACGGACGCCGCAGCTCCTGAGGGACTTGAGGCTTCCATAGCACGTGCAGGGCTGTACAGTGAGGCGGGCGCAGACATGATATTTCCGGAGGCTTTGCCGGGGATCGACGACTACAGGAGGTTTGCCGAAGCAGTCGATATCCCTGTTCTGGCAAACATTACTGAATTCGGGGTAACGCCCCTGTTTACACTGGATGAACTTTCGCAGGCTGGAGTTGGAGCGGTGCTTTATCCCCTCTCCGCGTTTCGTGCGATGAATGCGGCAGCGCTTAAAGTATACCGCGCCATACGACATAAAGGAACGCAAAGAGATGTCGTTGATATCATGCAGACCCGCGAAGAGCTCTATGAATTTCTCAACTATTATGATTATGAACGAAAGCTTGATGATTTGTTTCGGAAGGAAGAATGAGGCCGTCCCGGTCTTCCCCCGATCGTGACTCTGCAGACTGCCTCCAGGGTAGGACCTATAGTCTGTTTTTCTGACTATGATTTCACGGGTTGAACAGAATATAAGACCGCAGCCCGACGGGGAAATGTCGGATATCGCGGATTATGTTATCGACTACGTCGTCGACAGCGAAGAAGTTATACGCACTGCGCGTTACGACTTGATGGACAGTATAGGCTGTGCCATGCTTGCGCTGAAACATCCGGAGTGTACGAAATTAATCGGGCCTGTTGTGCCCGGTACCTCAGTGCCCTTAGGGGTCCGCATCCCCGGTACCCGTTTTGAACTTGACCCCGTCAAAGCTGCCTTTGACATCGGAGCTCTCATCCGGTGGCTGGATTTCAACGACACCTGGCTTGCTGCGGAATGGAGTCATCCCTCGGACAACATAGGGGGGATTCTGGCTGCTTCCGACTTCGTGAGCAGGAAACGGAGTTTAGAAGGTAGGGCGCCATTGATTATGAGGGATGTCCTCGTCTCTATGATAAAAGCCTACGAAATCCAGGGGATACTGGCACTCGAAAACAGTT
Organism: Thermodesulfovibrionales bacterium; assembly: GCA_046706685.1. Lineage (GTDB taxonomy): Bacteria > Nitrospirota > Thermodesulfovibrionia > Thermodesulfovibrionales > UBA6898 > JARRRD01. The sequence goes on from JBJKPE010000253.1 coordinate 1,884, forward strand.
TTAACAGGGTCGGTCTCGACCACGTTGTGCTTGTGAAGGTGGCTACGGCTGCTGTTACGACGGCACTGTTTGGAGGAAACAGGGGCGATATTATTAATGCGCTCTCGCAGGCATGGATAGACGGACAGAGTCTCAGGACTTACCGGCATGCTCCCAATACCGGCCCCCGCAAGTCGTGGGCGGCCGGCGACGCCACTGCCCGCGGGGTTTGGCTGGCGCTTATCACCATGAAGGGAGAAACAGGTTATCCTGGAGCGCTGACGGCAAAAAAATGGGGTTTTTATGACGTACTGTTCGAGGGGCGGCGGTTTAAGTTCCAGAGGACATACGGTTCTTACGTAATGGAACACATACTTTGGAAGGTCGATTTCCCTTCCGAATTCCATGCCCAGACAGCGGCCGAATGCGCCTTTCGTCTTCATGGCAAGGTGCGGAAAAGGTTTGATGAAATAGAGAGGATTGTAATAACCACGCAAGAGCCGGCTATAAGGATTATCAGCAAGACAGGGCCTCTTTATAATCCGGCCGACAGAGACCATTGCATACAATACATCGTCGCAATCGTTCTCCTTTTTGGAGAGCTGACCGACGATTATTACAGCGATGCCGTGGCTGCGGATCCGCGCATCGACTCTCTCCGGGAACGAATGGAAGTGGTCGAGGACGTGCGTTTCACCATGGAGTATCTGGACCCGGATAAAAGATCAATTGCCAATGCGCTCCAGATCTTCTTCACGGATGGAACATCTACCAAACGGGTTCAGGTAGAGTATCCGGTGGGCCATCCTAAAAGAAGGCGTGAAGGGATTCCGCTTCTATTGAAGAAATTCAGGCAAAACGCTGCCGCGTCCCTCCCGGCGGAAATGGTTGAACGGATCGCCGATCTTTTTTCTGATCACGGCCGCCTTGAGACGATGCCGGTCTCTGACTTCATGCGACAGCTCTGGAGAGGCTAAAAGATGTTCTGTCAAAGTGTTATATTAACTTGTACTGTCATTGTCAGGCATCTCAGGATAGTAGTGATGTTGCTGTCATTCCCTCAGTGAGCTGAGCGGGAATCCAGGTTTCTTAAAACCATGAATGGATGCCGGCCGGCCCGATTAAGAATTTCGGGCATGACGGAAAAAGCAGCCTAAATTCTTTCTATGCGACGCAGGATTTACCCTGACTCTCCATACATTAGGACGGATACAGATGACTGAATATCGGATTATTTTATTGGCGGCTTTTCTTCTTGTACAGGGGTTCGAACATTGGCTTAAGTTTGTGAACCTCAGGTATATGAAAAAATACGGCATGAATGTACCGCAAGGGTTTGAGGTTTACATTGATGGACAAACGCTGGAAAAAACTTATAAATATGCTGTTGAGACGAATTCCCTTTCGGTTAAAGAGTCACTCTTCAGCAGTGTGCTGCTGCTCATTTTCCTCTTTGGAGGTTTGCTGGATCTCTATAACTCGTGGGTGAACTCCCTGGGTCTGCCCTTCGTGCTGAACGGAATTATATTTTTTCTTGTGCTCAGCTACCTCACTACACTACTGTCGTTACCCTTCAGTCTTTACAGCACATTCAGGATCGAAAGAAAGTATGGTTTTAACACGATGACGCCGAAACTGTGGATGATGGATTTTTTAAAATCGACCGCTCTTTCTACTGTTCTGCTCGGGGTGGCTCTGTCGGCAGGCTTCTGGATCATCAGGAGAAGTCCCGACTACTGGTGGATATTCATCTGGGGTTTCTTCTTCGTGTTCAGCCTCTTTATGATGTACATATCGCCTTATGTAATCGAACCGCTTTTCAACAAATTTACACCCCTCGAAGGCCACGAACTGGAAGACAGAATACGGGATCTGATGGAGAGGGCTGGCATCAGGGTAAGCAGGGTCTTCAAGATCGACGCCTCCAGGAGAAGCCGCCACACGAACGCGTATTTTTCCGGTATAGGAAAAGTGAAGAGGATAGTGCTTTACGACACTCTGCTTGAGCTGATGGACGAGAATGAGGTCCTTGCAGTACTCGCCCATGAGGCGGGACACTGGAAGAAGAAGCATGTTCTGAAAATGATCGCCGTAACGGAAATGATTGCCCTGGCGGTCGCCTACATATCTTTCAGGCTTCTGAAGATCGATCTTCTGTCCTCTATCTTCAATATTCAGGGGGCCTCTTTTTTCGCAAAGATAGTCGTCCTCGGTTTTGTATACAGCATTATATCGTTTCCTGCTACCCCTGTATTCAGTTATTTTTCTAGAAAACATGAGAACGAGGCGGACCGATTCGCGGCCGAAATGACCTCGGCACCGGAGTGGCTGGCAACTGCTCTCATGAAATTGTCCAGGGATAATCTCTCCAACCTCCATCCCCACCCCGTTTACGCGAAGATTTATTATTCTCACCCGCCTGTTGTCGAGCGCGTTGGAAGATTACGGGGCAGACCAAATCCCGATAATCCTGAACTTTGAGGATAATTGTCGTGACGATAAACACAAGTGTTCTCATCTGGCAAGACACTCACATATTATGGTGGTGATCGAAAAGCTTCAAGGTTCCTGCGAATCATTGGCCATCTGTTGATCCGTGGCCAAAATGCTTTTTTAGGTTTAAAGTCTTACAGGCACCCCTTTGGTGTGCAGGTACTTCTTGGCTTCCCGGATTGTATATTCCCTGAAATGGAAGATGGATGCGGCGAGTACAGCGTCAGCTTTGCCATCTACAAGGCCTTCATAGAGATGTTCAAGAGTCCCCGCGCCGCCTGATGCTATTACCGGGATCGATACCGTTTCCGATATTGTGCGGGTCAATTCTATGTCGTATCCGTCCTTGGTCCCGTCCTTGTCCATGCTGGTCAGCATGAACTCGCCTGCCCCCAGTTCCTCCATCTTCTTCGCCCATTTGACGGCATCGATATTTTTCATCTTTCTGCCGCCGTGTGTTGAGATGGCCCATGTCAGCCCTTGCCCTGGAAGCCGAAGAACAACTTCTTTTAATGAGGGGTCGTCGAGCCAGTCTTCGCCAGTCGCGTCGGTCAGATCTTTCGGCACCCTCTTGGCATCTATTGCTACAACGATACACTGGCTTCCGAATTTTTCTGCCGCCCTGCTTATAAAATAGGGATCTCTGACCGCCGTTGTATTGATAGAAACCTTGTCGCATCCCGCGTTGAGAAGGTCCCGGATATCATCGAGCGTTTTTATTCCCCCTCCGACAGTCAGCGGCATAAAGACATCTTCGGCCGTCCGCTCGACGACATCAAGTATGATCTTCCTTTTTTCGTGAGATGCGGTAATATCGAGAAAGATAAGCTCGTCGGCCCCCTGTGCATCATAGAAGATCGCGTTCTCAACCGGGTCACCAGCATCACGAAGGTTGACGAAACTTACCCCTTTGACTACGCGGCCATCCTTCACGTCGAGACAGGGTATTATTCGTTTTGCAAGCATCTTTAGAAAACCGTAAAGCGTGGCGGCCGCAGGATAAAAAGTAAAACAGGAGACTTCAGCCTTTTCTCTTTACGTGTCATCGTCTATTACTCCTTATCCTTCCCGCCTTGCTGTTTGCTTAATTTTATCGCTTCTCCCAGGTCGAGGGCCCCCGAATAAATAGCCTTTCCCGTTATCGCTCCCCAAAGGCCCCTTATTTCCAGAAGGTTCCTGATGTCCTGGATAGCGGCTATCCCGCCTGACGCGATCACGGGTATCTCAACCGTCGACACCATATCGCGCAAGGCAGACAAGTTCGGGCCGGAAAGCATGCCGTCCCGCGAAATATCCGTATATATAATCCCGGAAACCCCCATCGTTTCAACTTTCACGGCGAGTTCCCTTGCCTCGATAGCACTGATTTTTTCCCATCCCCTCACGGCGACTTTACCGTCTTTTGCATCGATGCCGACCAGTATTTTCCCGGGGAACCGGCGGCACGCCTCCGCAACCAGCCCCGAATCTTCTATGGCGGAAGTCCCCAGAATCACCCTGTCTATGCCAATGGAGGTGAGTCTCTCAACGGTCCCCAGATCACGGATGCCTCCGCCTACCTCCAAGATCATTTTTACCGAATTTCTTATCCTCGCTATGCTGTCAAAGTTTTTCTGACTTCCGGTAAAAGCTCCATCGAGATCAACAACGTGAAGAACTTCAGCTCCTGAAGACTCCCATTGTCTGGCGGTTAAAGGCGGATCCCCGGAATATACGGTAACGTCCTCCTTCTTTCCCTGACGCAGCCTTACGCACTGCCCGTCCTTTAAATCTATTGCAGGAATGATGAACATCATATTAATATAACAGAAACCATGCCTCTCCTGCAGGGGTAAATTGGTAACAGCGGGGAAAAGAGAGGCATGTAAACCGGTGCGGCTGAAAAGAGGAAATGGATTTTCGTCAACCATGTCAATTGCATAAGCCGTGGACGGAATCGGCACAGGGAACGTATGCTGTCGCCGGTCGTCTTTATGGCTTTCACGAACGATTTTGTGGCTCTGTGGGGCGCAGGGCAAATGAAGCGTTACAGATAGGGAGCGGGGTGGTTAGCGAATGATGGCAAGGCGTTTGAACAGATCAAGGCCCTGATGAGGGTGGTCAACAGATTAAAAACTGCGCTTGAAGCGTTGGTTATCTTCCTCCTTGACGTAGGGTCTGTCCTGTTCATCTTTCAGGCGTCGGTTGCACTCAGAAGCGAAGTGCTGCCGCATCTTTACAGGGGCTTTCCGAGTGAAGAATCCTATAGGAATTTTGCCAATATCTGGTGGATATTTCTGGTTTGGATATTCTTCTTTTATTACGAGGGACTTTATACAAAAAGGTTTTCCTTCTGGGATGAGATCAAGGCTTTGTGCAGGGTGTCCTTTTTTTCCACCGTCGGTGTTTTTACCATAGTTTCACTTGGAAAATTCAGCGAGGAAGTCTCAAGGACTGTGGTTATTCTCATGGGCCTCACCGCGCTTATCTTACTCCCTTTGGTTCGCATAGTTATGAAGAAAGTCCTCAGAAGATTCGGTTTCCTGAAGAGGAGGGTGCTAATTCTGGGTGCCGGGGAAACAGGTAAGCTCATTGTGAAGGCCCTCAGAAAGGAGCCTAACTACGGCTACGAAGTGGTAGGTTTTGTCGACGACGATCCGGCAAAATTCGGGCAAAAGATAGAGGGTGTCAAAATCCACAGAGGGATAGATAAGGCGTTTAACTATATAAACAGGTGCAATCTGGAGGATCTTTTTATTGCCATGCCGGGTGCGGGGAAAGAGAGACTCCAGGCGCTCGTCAACAGTCTCCAGCACAAAGTGGAGAGAATCTTTTTTGTCCCCGATATTTTCGGTATAGCTGTGCTTGGGACCAATCTCCAGCATTTTTTTCATGAGGAGGCCTTTGCCTTCGAGATGAAAAACAATCTGTCGAATCCGTTGAATATAGTTGTGAAAAGGGTCTTCGACATAGTTGTAACCTGCCTGCTTGTCCCTTTCCTTGTTGTTCCCATGGCGGTCATTGCATTAGGGATACGTCTGGGTTCCAGGGGACCAGCCATATTTTCACAGGAAAGGGTGGGTAGAAACGGAAGTATTTTTAAGTGTTACAAGTTCAGAACAATGTATTGCGACGCAGAGGAGAGGCTGGATTGTCTGCTGGAAGGAGATCCGCTCAGGAAAAGTGAATGGGACAGGAACTGGAAGCTGAATGACGATCCCAGGGTGACTAAAGTTGGGAAATTCCTGAGGATAACCTCGCTCGACGAACTGCCCCAGATAATCAACGTACTGAGGGGTGATATGAGTCTTGTGGGACCTAGACCTGTTACACAGGATGAAATCGATATGCAGTACGGTGAGATGGCGGAATTATGTTTCTGTGTTTTGCCTGGTATCACGGGCCTCTGGCAGGTGAGCGGTCGGAGCAATACAAGCTACAAGTACAGAATTGCACTCGATTCCTGGTACGTTAGGAACTGGAACCTCTGGCTGGATATCGTTATTTTATTTAAGACTGTAAGAATTGTGCTGAAAAGAGAAGGGGCCTACTGATCCTGCCGCTGTCCATATCCAAGAGTATCTATTAATCTATCCGGGGAATTTTTAATCCGGTTACTGTAAAATAGAACAAATTCACCGGTGAACTAAGTAGATAGGAACTATACAGATTTTATTAATTACGAGAGGTTTGAGGAAATCGTAGGAACTCGTGGGAAGAATGTATGCCGCTCTTATCTCAGACGTCTTGTCAGCGGGGAGGTTAGTTTATTCGGTACGCGTTACCGATGCTATGATTGTTTAGGAGATGGAAGAAAAAAAACCTCTAGTTTCGATAATTGTCAGGACTAAAGACAGGCCTAAACTTCTGCTGCGTGCGCTGGCAAGTATCGCGGCTCAAAGATACAGGCCTATTGAGGTCATTGTCGTTAATGACGGCGGGTGCGATCTGGATGTCGGGGCAATGAAGGCGCATCTCGGCGATGTATCTCTCACTTATGAAAGACTGAACG